>JAXDQB010000588.1:0-7285 GCA_034668065.1 Paraburkholderia sp. | reverse complement strand
AATTGTTAAAGATCGCACCGCTTAACCGGCTACGCCATCCTACCGCGCTTACCGTCTTGCGTTCGCTGCATCAGCAGCAGAGAAACGAGATTATGCAGACCGTTTCGCACTTCGTCAACTGTTTTTTGCATCGCGCTCACATCACGCTTTTGCTTACCACCGTTGACTGCGCCACCTAATGTACTCGTGCAGCTCACTGCCCGCACGCATACATAGTTCCGCACTTCCCTTCGCTTCCCCCGCGCCGCTGTAGTCAACAGCGCGAAGGGCGCAAGTCTAAGTGCGTTCGCGAAGCATTGCAAGCGCTTTCGGAAAAGCCGATCAAGAAGTCGCTATCGATGCTTGAAGACGGGTTTGCGCTTCTCGATGAACGCCGCCATCCCCTCCTTCTGGTCCTCCGTTGCAAACAGCGAATGAAACAGTCGCCGCTCGAAGCGAACGCCTTCCGCGAGGGTGGTCTCATAGGCGCGGTTCACCGACTCCTTCACCATCATCACCGCAGGCAGGGGGAACTCCGCGATCGTCAAGGCTGCCGCCATGGCCTCCTCGAGCAATGACGCCGCCGGCACGACGCGCGACACCAACCCCGAGCGCTCCGCTTCGGCCGCGTCCATGAAGCGCGCGGTGAGACACATGTCCATCGCCTTTGCCTTTGAGACCGCCCGCGGCAGACGCTGCGTGCCGCCCGCGCCCGGCATGACGCCCAGCTTGATTTCGGGCTGAGCGAACTTGGCGGTGTCCGCCGCGAAGACGATGTCGCACATCATCGCCAGTTCGCATCCGCCGCCCAGCGCAAACCCCGCCACGGCCGCAATGATCGGCTTGCGGATTGCGCTGACCGATTCCCAATTGCGGGTGATGTAGTCACCTCTATACACGTCCATAAAGGAATAAGTCGCCATCATCCCTATGTCCGCACCGGCCGCGAACGCTTTTTCGCTCCCCGTCACGACAATCGCCCCAATGCCGTCGTCTGCATCGAACGCCTTCAGTGCGGCACCAAGCTCATCCATGAGGGCGTCGTTGAGCGCATTGAGCGCCTTTGGACGATTTAGGGTCACGAGCCCGACCCGACCGCGGGTCTCGACAAGAATGTTCTCGTACTCCATGTACACCTCCTATGGTTTATCTGAATACGCCTTCAAAACGCTCGATAGCCTAGCTCGAACAATGGTAACATTCGCCAACCAACCGGTCGGTCAATATATTGACGGCCGGCATTCCTCCACGCCAGTCCGTCCTGTCTCCGCCATGACATACCCTCTATTTGCCAAGCACGAAGACACGCTCAAGCATGCACTCGCCGCAATCGAAACGCGGGGCTACTGGAGCCCTTTCGCCGAAATGCCGAGCCCGAAAGTGTACGGGGAAAGCAGCAGCACCGACGGCGAAGCCGCCTTCAAAGCCCATCTTAATCAGCGGTTTGAACTCGATCAGCCAAGCAGCGGCGACACGGTCGGTGCCGAGCAGTCGCCTTACGGAATTGCGCTCGGCATACGCTACCCCCGGTCCGACGTGGATGCGCTGCTCGCCGCCGCCGCGGCGGCGGCGCCCAACTGGCAAGCGGCCGGCCCTGAGGCATGGGTGGGTGTCAGCCTGGAAATTCTCGCGCGCCTGAACCGCGCAAGCTTCGAGATCGCTCACAGCGTCATGCACACAACCGGCCAGGCTTTCATGATGGCGTTCCAAGCCGGCGGGCCACACGCGCAGGACCGCGCGCTCGAAGCCATCGCCTATGTCTGGGCCGAATTGCGCCGCATCCCCAACCAAGCACATTGGGAAAAGCCTCAGGGCAAGAATCCGCCGCTTGCAATGTCGAAGCGCTATACGATCGCGCCCCGCGGCCTCGGGCTCGTGCTGGGCTGCTGCACATTCCCCACGTGGAACGGCTACCCTGGCCTTTTTGCCGATCTTGCCACGGGCAACACCGTCATCGTCAAACCGCACCCCGGAGCGATCCTGCCGCTGGCGATCACCGTGCGGATCGCTCGCGACGTGCTCCGCGAGGCGGGCTTCGATCCCAACGTAGTCACGCTGCTCACAACCGAACCGAACGACGGCGCGCTCGTGCAGGACTTGGCGCTACGTCCCGAGGTCAAGCTCATCGACTTCACGGGCAGCACGCAAAACGGCACGTGGCTTGAACGCCACGCTCATCAAGCGCGCGTGTTCACCGAAAAGGCGGGCGTCAATCAGATTGTCATCGACTCCGTGGACGACCTGAACGCCGTCGCGCGCAATATTGCCTTCTCGCTCGCGCTCTATTCGGGCCAGATGTGCACCGCGCCGCAAAACATCTATGTGCCTCGCAACGGCATTCGTACCGCGCAAGGGCATGTCGGCTTCGACGAAGTCGCACAGGCAATTGCCGGCGCACTTCAAAAACTCCTCGGCGAGCCGGCTCGCGCTGTCGAGGTGCTCGGCGCAATCCAGAACGACGGCATTGCCCGCCGCATCGACGAAGCGCGCTCGCTCGGGCGCGTACTCGCCGATAGCCGATTGATCGACCATCCGGCCTTCCCCAGCGCACGGGTGCGCACGCCCCTGATATTGCAGCTCGACGCCGCCATGGATGCCGGCAAGTTCCGCAGCGAATGGTTCGGACCAATTTCATTCGTCATCGCAACCGATTCGACGGAGCAATCGCTCGAGCTTGCAGGGTCGATCGCGGCCCAGCATGGCGCACTCACGCTATCGGTCTACAGCACAGACGAAGCAACGATCGAAGCCGCACACGAAGCGTCGATTCGCGGCGGAGTGGCGCTTTCCATCAACCTCACCGGCAGTGTCTTCGTCAATCAATCGGCAGCTTTCTCGGACTTCCATGGGACCGGCGCGAACCCCGCCGCCAACGCCGCGCTCACTGACGCGGCCTTCGTCGTGAATCGCTTTCGAGTGATTCAAAGCCGGATTCATGTTGCGCCCGATGCCGCCCCGGCTCAAGCCGGCCAAGTGGCATAGCCCGAATGCCCTAATGGACCGCCGCCGCGGCGCTCAGTAGGATGACCGTACAGTCTGACCGTACAGGCTGCGGCGCCCTCTGCGCCGGGGCCACGACTCGCAGGAAATCCGATGAACGATGCCTTCATTTGTGACGCGATTCGAACTCCGTTTGGCCGCTACGGCGGGGCTCTGAGGGACGTCCGATCCGACGATCTCGCCGCCGTGCCGATCAAAGCGCTGATGCAGCGTAACGCCGGCGTGGACTGGCGTACGCTCGACGAAGTCATTTATGGTTGCGCGAACCAGGCAGGCGAAGACAACCGCAACGTCGCGCGCATGGGCGCGTTGCTCGCCGGCCTGCCGACCGACGTGCCTGGCGTGACGCTCAATCGGCTGTGCGGCTCAGGCATGGACGCCGTTGGAACGGCTGCTCGCGCGCTAAAGGCTAATGAAGCACGCTTGGTGATCGCGGGCGGCGTGGAGAACATGACGCGTGCGCCTTTCGTCATGCCGAAAGCAACAACCGCATTCGCGCGGCAGACGGAAATTTATGACACGACAATCGGCTGGCGCTTCGTCAATCCGATTCTGAAAGAACAGTACGGCATCGATTCGATGCCCGAAACAGCGGAAAACGTGGCCCGGCAGTTTTCGGTGAGTCGCGCCGATCAGGATGCATTCGCATTGCTCAGCCAGCAAAAAGCTGCTCGCGCGCGGCAGAACGGAACGCTCGCGGCAGAGATAGTCCCCATCAACGTTACTCAGAGGAATGGAGACACCCTGTCTGTCGTGCGCGATGAGCATCCTCGTGAGACCTCGCTAGAAGCGCTCGCGAAACTCAAGGGGATCGTGCGCCCCGATGGAACCGTCACTGCAGGGAATGCTTCGGGGGTAAACGATGGCGCGTGTGCAATCTTGCTCGCCAATCGGGAAGCGGCCGAGCAGTACCGCTTACGCCGCCGCGCACGCGTCCTCGGCATGGCGACGGCCGGCGTCGAACCACGGATCATGGGCATCGGGCCTGCACCGGCCACGCAAATTCTGTTGGGCCGCCTCGGCATGTCGCTCAGTCAATTCGACGTCATCGAACTCAATGAGGCGTTCGCGGCCCAAGGGCTCGCCGTGTTGCGGCTTCTTGGCGTGGCCGACGACGATCCCCGCGTGAATCCGAACGGCGGCGCCATTGCGCTCGGGCATCCTCTCGGCGCGTCGGGTGCCCGCCTCGTCACCACCGCGCTCTACCAACTCGAACGATCGGGCGGGAAGTACGCTCTTTGCACAATGTGCATCGGCGTCGGCCAAGGTATCGCACTCGCCATCGAGCGCCTCTGAGCGCGTGTCGAGCGACGCCGCGCTGTCGCCACCAGAAATAGCAAAGGAGACGATCGATGTCCCATGAAGCCATCCGCGTCGATGTTGACGCGTCCGCCCGCGTTGCCACCGTCACGTTGAACCGGCCGGACAAGCTCAACAGCTTTACGCGCAAGATGCACGCGGAGTTGCGCTTAGCGCTGGACGAAATCGAGGCGTCCCAGGCACGCGCGCTTGTACTGACCGGCGCAGGGCGCGGCTTCTGCGCGGGACAGGATCTCGCCGATCTCACTTTCGAACCAGGTGCGATAACCGACCTCGGCGGCCTTCTCAACGAGAATTTCAACCCGCTCGTGCGGCGCCTGCAGGCTCTGCCGCTACCGGTGATCGCCGCAGTCAACGGCATCGCAGCCGGCGCGGGCGCTAACCTCGCGCTCGCCTGCGACATCACGCTGGCGGCCCGCTCGAGCACTTTCATTCAATCATTCGTGAAAATCGGGCTGATTCCGGACTCAGGCGGAACGGCGCTGCTGCCTCAGCGAATCGGCATGGCGCGCGCGCTCGGCCTCGCAATCACGGGCGACAAGCTGAGCGCCGAGCAGGCCGAGCGGTGGGGGCTCATCTGGCAAGTCGTCGATGACGGGGAACTGGCCGGCACCGCCGCGCGGCTCGCCGCTCAGCTCGCGCAACAGCCCACGCGCGCCATTGCGGCGATCAAGCGGGCAATGCGCACGGGAACGACGCAGACGTTCGACCGACAACTGGATCTCGAGCGCGACCTGCAGCGCGAACTCGGCACATCACACGACTTTGCCGAGGGCGTTGCCGCGTTCGTCGAGAAACGCGCGGCACGCTTCGAGGGGCGCTGAAATGGCGACAACCGATACTCATCCGCAAAGCAGCGCGTCAGCGGCCGACGAGCTGGCGCGATCGGTCGCGCAAGCCATGTATCGGGCCGACGCGCACAGCCGCACACTCGGCTTCGAGCTTCTCGAGGTGCGCTCCGGCTACGCGCGCATGCGTGCGATCGTGCGGCCGGACTTCCTCAATGGCCACGACATCTGCCACGGCGGCCTAATCTTTACGCTGGCCGATTCTGCTTTCGCGTTCGCCTGCAACTCGCGCAATATGAACACGGTCGCGTCCGGGTGCTCGATCGAATTTTTGCGCCCTGTCCATCGCGGGGACACCCTGACCGCCGAAGCGCTCGAACAAACATTGAACGGCCGCACCGGTATCTACGATATTCGCGTAACAAATCGTGCCGGCGAAATCGTCGCACTGTTTCGAGGCAAATCCGCGCAAATCACGGGGAGCGTCATTCCCGTCGCTTGAAAACTCTCAAGGCGTCTTCGCGCTATCGAAGCGCTATCGAAGCACTATCGAATCCCTATCGAAGCTCGAAGCGCAATCGAAGCGCATTCAGGCGCCAGCCGTTCCGTTTCAAAGAGACAGGAGGCATCTGATGAACACCGCGTTGCAGCTCGAACCCATCGAGACCGCAAGCCGCGACGAGCTCTCCGCCCTTCAGCTCGCTCGGTTGAAATGGTCGCTCAAGCACGCCTTTGAAAACTCAGCGGTCTACCGGCGCAAGTTCGACGAAGCAGGCGTTCGCCCCGATGACCTAAAGGCGCTGGCCGATCTTTCGCGCTTCCCTTTTACGACAAAAAGCGATCTGCGCGAGAACTATCCGTTCGGCATGTTCGCGGTGCCGCAGGAGCGTATCTCGCGCATCCATGCGTCCTCCGGCACGACGGGCAAGCCGACTGTCGTCGGCTATACCGCTCGCGACATCGACATGTGGGCCAACCTGGTCGCGCGTTCGATCCGCGCAGCCGGTGCGCGGCGCGGCGACAAGGTCCAAATCAGCTACGGCTACGGCCTCTTCACCGGCGGCCTCGGCGCGCATTACGGCGCGGAGCGCGCAGGCCTGACCGTGATCCCGTTCGGCACGGGACAAACGGAGAAGCAAGTTCAATTAATTCAGGACTTCAAGCCCGAAATAATCATGGTCACGCCAAGCTACATGTTGGCACTCGCCGACGAGTTCTCGCGGCAAGGCCTCGATCCGGTTCGATCGTCGCTTCGGATCGGAATTTTCGGTGCCGAACCCTGGACCAACGACATGCGGCTTGCAATCGAAAAGCGAATGGGCATCGATGCCGTCGATATCTACGGATTGTCCGAAGTCATTGGGCCGGGCGTCGCTTCCGAGTGCGTCGAAACGAAAGACGGCCCGACAATCTGGGAAGATCACTTCTACCCGGAGATCATCGCCCCTGAAACGGGCGCGCTCCAGCCGGACGGGGAATTCGGCGAGCTCGTTCTTACGTCCCTAACCAAGGAGGCGCTGCCCGTCATCCGTTATCGCACGCGCGATCTCACGCGCTTGCTGCCCGGCACGGCGCGCACGATGCGACGGATGGAAAAGGTCACGGGGCGTTCGGACGACATGATGATCGTGCGTGGCGTCAATATATTCCCCACCCAGATCGAGGAACTGCTACTCAGGCAGCCGACGTTTGCGCCGCACTATCAGATCGTGCTGACGAAAGACGGCCCGCTCGACGTTATGACGCTCAAAGTCGAGCCGTTGCCCGAGGCGCTTGCCGATACCGTAGCGATCGAGGCAGCGAAATCGGCCCTCGTCTATGATGTCAAAGCCTTGCTCGGCGTGAGCGCAACCGTCGATGTCCTGCACGTGAATGGTATCGAGCGATCAGCGGGCAAGGCCCGGCGGGTCGTAGACAAACGCGGGCTCGGCACTTGACGCTTGACGCCGTGCGCGCGATTTAACGCGGCGAGGCCCAGCCGGCCAGATCACGATTTCGGCAGCAGCAGCCACATGCGGCCGGCCTGCTTCATCTTCCCCGCGAGCTGGCCTGCGTCGTCGCCGAGCCCCCAGAAATAGTCGGCCCGAACGCCGCCCTTGATGGCACTGCCGGTGTCCTGGGCGAAAACGAGCCGATTCATCGGCGCGTTCGTGAGCGGCCGCGTCGTTTGCAGGAAGACGGCAGTGCCGAGTGGGATC
>JAXDQB010000587.1:0-8759 GCA_034668065.1 Paraburkholderia sp. | reverse complement strand
GTGGATTTGGCCAAGCGCGAAGCCAAGCGGGTAATCGTCTCCCGCATTGGGATCATGCGGGGCGGTTTGCACTGCGGCGCCGTCGCGGGCTTGCGGCATGGCCGCCAGATCCGCCGAAAAGGCGGCGCGATTAGCGGCCGAACCGGCCTGGCCGTCGCCGCCCTGAAAAATGTTGCCCGCCCCTAATGCATTCCCCTGCTGCGGAAAAAGTCCGCTTGAGCGATTGGAAGATAAGGGGATTGCGCCGTCCGCGTTCGCGTCCTTGCGGCCGAAAAGAGCGTCATAGAGCGCAAGCGGTTGCGCGACAGGAAGGCGCCCCTGCGTCATGCGCGCATCGCGCATCCAGGACGTGCCGGAGAGGGGCGGATACGGCGAGGCCGATGCCGCTGAACCAGCCGGGGCCGACGAGACCATGTGGCCGCTGCCGGTTGTCCTATTTGCACCGACTTCACCGATTGCACCGCTCGCACCGCTTGCACCGACTTCACCGCTCGCACCGACTTCACCGCTTGCACCGAGCGCTCCGCCAGCCGGCTGGAACGGCACTCCGAGATTCGCTGCATGCCCGCCTGCCGTCGTTTCCGGCGACGCGCCCGCATGCCGCGCGAGCGCGCGCTGCAGCGCATGGAAAACGAATTGGTGAATCCCGCGCGATTCGCGAAAGCGCACTTCGATTTTCGACGGATGCACGTTCACGTCGACCGCCTCGGGCGGCAGATCGAGAAACAGCACGTAAGACGGATAGCGCTCGCCGTGCAGCACGTCCTCGTAGGCCGAGCGAACGGCGTGCGTGAGCAGCTTGTCCCGCACAAAACGGCCGTTGACGAAGAAGTATTGCTGGTCGGCGCGGCCGCGGCTCGCCGTGGGCAGACCGGCGCAGCCGTAGAGTGCCAGGGGGCCGGCCTGCTCGTCGAGCGGCAGATGGGCGAGCGCGAAGCTCTCGCCGAGAATCTTGGCCACGCGCTGCGCGGGTTCGCTGGCATTCCAGTGCTCGAGCGCCCGTCCGTTATGGAGCACCGAAATGGCCACGTCGGGCCGTGCAAGCCCCGCGCGGCGAATCATCTCCATGCAGTGGCCTAGCTCGGTCTGCTCGCTCTTCAGAAACTTGCGACGCGCGGGCGTGTTGAAGTAAAGCTCGCGAATTTCGATCGTCGTGCCGACGCCGCCCGCAGCTGGCGTTAGGGCGCCCGTCTGCGCATCGATGCGCGTGCCGTGGGGGGCCTCGGCCGTGCGGCTCGTGATGAACGCCTCGGCCACCGAGGCAATCGAAGCGAGCGCCTCCCCGCGAAAACCGAGCGTGGCGACCGATTCGAGCTCGGCGAGCGAGCGGATCTTACTCGTTGCATGGCGCATTAGCGCGAGCGGCAGCTCGGCCGCCGCGATGCCACAGCCGTCGTCGGCGATCGAAATCCGTTTGACGCCGCCCCCGTCGAGCACGATGCGCAGCGTCTTCGCACCGGCGTCGAGCGCGTTCTCGAGCAGCTCCTTGACGACCGAGGCCGGCCGCTCGACAACTTCGCCGGCGGCAATTTGACTGATCAGCTGGTCGGGCAGCGGCTGGATAGCACGTGCAGCGTGGCGCACCTGCGGTGCGAGCGAAGAATGCGCGGAGGCGGGGGACGACGCATGCTGTGCGGCGTGCGCCAATCCCTCGAAGAGACTCTCTTCGGGGCGGGGGACTGCCTGGGCGGCGGCGTCGGCCGACGGTTCGGGGAACTCGGACATGGCGCGATTATAGCGATTCGAGGCTGCGACCGACGGGATCGTCCATTGCAACTCGCCCGGCGTTTCGCGAATTGGGCCTGACACTTTCGGTATCATGGCGCGATTAATCGACCGCCCGCGCTTCGTGCGCCGGGATTAACTGAAAAGAAGGGACGCCCTTGGACACGCTGCTTCATTTCGCGGGATTGATTCTCCACATCGACACGTTTCTTGGCGATTTCGTCAATCAATATGGGGCGTGGGTGTACGCGGTCCTGTTTCTCATCGTCTTTTGTGAAACAGGGCTTGTCGTTTTGCCGTTCCTGCCCGGCGACTCGTTGCTTTTCATCGGCGGCGCATTCTGCGCGACGGGCGAGATGAATATCGCGTGGCTGATCTTCTTGCTGCTGGCGGCATCGATCGGCGGCAACAGTCTCAATTACGCCATCGGCCGGGCGATCGGCCCGAAGGTCTTCAATACCCATATCCCATACCTAGAGCGATTTCTCGATCGCACCGCGTTGCAAAGGACCCACGATTTCTACGAGCGGCACGGCGGCAAGACTATCGTTCTTGCTCGCTTCATTCCTGTCGTGCGCACGTTCGCACCGTTCGTCGCGGGCATCTCGGCGATGCGTGTCGGACGTTTTCAGTTCTTCAACGTGGCGGGTGCCGCACTTTGGGTGCTTTCGCTCGTGCTGGCCGGTTACTTCTTCGGCAACATTCCGTTTATCCGGCAGTACCTGAACGTCATCGTGCTCGTCGGCATCGGGGCGGCCGTTGTGCCCGTTGCGCTGGCCGCGCTCTGGAAGATGGGGCGCAAAAAGGCAGCGGCGCCGATGGTGCGCAAGTAGGACAGTGCGCTGGCACCACTGACATCCCCGGAGGGCCCGCCGCCGCTATCGGCCATCGGCGATCGGGCGCAGTGGCGGTGCGGCGCGGCGCACCGCAGTAAGGCCCCTGCAGCTTTGCGACGCAGATGTGCGCTTTCTCGACATGACAATCGATTCCGGACACGCTGCCGCGGCACACCTGCAGGACCCCACGCACTACACCGGCCCGAAGGCGCCGCCGCCGCGCGCCGTGCGCGTGACCAAAGACGTGCTGGCGGGAATCTCGATTGCCGGGCTGCTTCTGCCCGAAGCTGTCGCCTATGCCAGCATCGCGAAACTGCCGCCGCGTGCCGGCGTAGTGGCGCTGCTTGCCGGTCTCATTGTGTACGCGCTGCTCGGCAGCAGCCGCTTCGCTGTCGTATCGGCGACGTCATCGTCCGCCGCCGTGCTTGCCGCGACGGTGAGCGCCGTCTCTGGCTCGCAGCTGGCCGTGGCCGCCGCACTCGTGGCATCAACGGGCGCGCTCTTCGCGCTCGCCGGCCTCGCGCGCCTCGGCGGGATGTCCGAATTCGTCGCGAAGCCCGTGCTGCGCGCATTCGCGTTCGGCCTCTCGTTGACGATCGTAATCAAGCAATTGCCGGCTATTGTCGGCGTTAACGCGCATTATGCCGATGCACTGCGCGGAGGCTACGATCTGCTGCGCCAGATTGCGCGATGGAATCCGCACAGCGTCGCGCTCGGCGCGATTGCGCTCGCCATCTTGTTCAGTCTCGGCCGGCGCGCGCGTATTCCCGCGACGCTCATCGTCATCGTGCTCGGTATCGGGGCCGGCTACTGGATCGATTGGCATCATTGGGGGATCGGCGTCGTCGGTTCGATCGATCTGCGCGACGTGCGTATCGGGCTACCCGCGTTCAGCCGGTCCGAATGGCTGCAGACCACGGAGCTTGCGTTCGCGCTGATGCTGATCCTTTACGCCGAATCGTACGGATCGATCCGCACGTTCGCGCTCAAGCACGGCGATGGCGTCTCGGCGAACCGCGATCTGATCGCCCTCGGCGGCGCCAATATCGTCTCCGGGCTGCTGCAGGGCATGCCGGTCGGTGCGGGTTATTCGGCCACCTCCGCGAACGAGGCGGCCGGCGCGCAAACGCGCCTTTCTGGTTTTTGCGCGGCGCTCGTCGTCGCGTTGATCGTCGGGTTCCTCTTGCCTCAACTTGGTCGCACGCCCCTGCCGGTGCTTGCGGCCATCGTCATCTATGCCGTGAGCCATTCGCTGGACCCTGGCGTTTTCCGGCCGTACTGGGTCTGGCGGCGCGATCGCCTTGTTTTGGTGGCCGCGCTTGTGGCCGTGCTCGTTTTTGGCGTGCTGCACGGCTTGCTGCTTGCCATCGGCGTGAACCTGCTGCTGACGCTGCGCAGGCTGTCCGAGCCGAACGTGAGCGTGCTCGGACGCCTGCGCGAGAGCCATGATTTCGTAGACGTATCGGCCCACGCCGATGCAAAACCCGTCGATGGCATCCTCATCGTTCGCCCCGAAGAGCCGCTTTTCTTTGCGAACGCCGAGCGCGTGCTCGCCGAAGTGCGCAGGCTTGCGGCCTTGCAACCGGAGAAGGCGCGGACGGTGATGTTGAGCTTGGAGGAAACCCCCGATGTCGACGGCACTGCAATCGAGGCGCTACGCGTTTTCGCGGCGGAGCTGCGTTCGCGCGGGCAGGGGCTCATGCTTGCGCGTCTGAAGCCGCGCGCGCTCGCGGCACTTGCGCGCGCCGTCGACGATACGCTGCCGGCACACGCGCTCCGAGAACTGAGCGTTGATGAATGCGTGCAGTCGGTGCTCGACGAAAACGTGAGACTCGCAAGAACCTAGCGACAGGTTGGCGCCCGCCGCCTTCTATTCGTAATCTTGACCCGATGCACAGCGATAGAGCTCTCCGCCCGAGCTGCTGTTGGTCATGCCTTAAGCCCAACGCGCATACCGTTCCCGCGTTCGACGACTTCCGCGATCGGCTCGACCACACGCCAATAAGCGGACCTGCAATGGTGGAGCAATGACCATTCCCGCGTAAGCGACGCACGAGGCACGCGGGTTGCGGCTGGATGACTGGAGCCTTGCGCTCCGCGACACGCACGTTCATCAAATCGACCGATAGGGAGCCATCATGGCACGCAAGACGATTGAAGACCTGTTTATTCACGATCTCTCGGATATCTATAGTGCGGAAAAACAGCTGACGCGCGCGCTTTCCAGGCTTTCGCGAGTGGCAACCGACGAGCAGCTTTCGCGGGCGTTCGAAACCCATCTGCGCGAGACGGAGGGCCAGATTGAGCGTATCGATAAGGTCGTCGAGATCTGCGGTTTTCGCCTGAAGCGCGTGAAGTGTGTGGCAATGGAAGGTCTTATTGAGGAGGCGCAGGAGCTGGTCGATGAGATTGGGAAAGGCGCTGTGCTTGACGTGGGCCTCGTCGGCGCAGCGCAAAAGGTCGAGCACTACGAGATCGCCGCGTACGGCACCCTGTGCACGCTGGGCAAGCAGCTCGGCCAAGAGGAAGCCGCGAAGCTTCTTTATGAAACGCTGGAGGAAGAGAAGGCGACCGATCAGAAGCTTTCGCAGTTCGGCGAACAGTTCGGCCGCCTTCAAGCGCAGAGCCGCTGATACGAGGCGGAGGCCGCATCCGTGTTTGCCGGCGGCAAGGCGGGCGGAACAGGGGGGAAAAAACGGTGCGCGGATCACAACCCTTGCGGCCCCTTGTGCTCGCTCGCCAAGCAGTTGGCCCGCGAAGATGCTGTGAAGGGCGCCACACGCGGCGATTCGCGTAGTGCTCCGTTCGCCGGGTATAGTGACCCCAGTCACAGTCGATCCGAACGGAGATCGCCATGCAACCGCTGGTGGAGCCCTTTTTCGATCCGGTTACAGCAACGTTTACATACGTCGTGCACGCGGGTGACGGTTCATCCTGCGCAATCGTGGATTCCGTGCTCGATTACGACTCGAGATCGGGGCGCACGTCGACGGGTTCGGCCGATCTCGTTGTCGCTTTCGTACGCGCTGCCAGGCTGCGTGTCGAATGGCTGCTTGAAACGCACGCGCATGCGGATCATCTTTCGGCCGCGCAGTATCTGAAGCGCGAGTTGGGTGGAAAGGTCGCCATCGGCGAGCAGATCCGGGCGGTGCAGCACACGTTTAAAGGCGTCTTCAATCTGGGCGGAGACGTGCCTGCGGACGGTAGGCAGTTCGACCACCTGTTCGCGCCCGACGAGACATTCGCGATCGGCGCACTGACGGCGCGCGCGCTGCACGTACCCGGCCATACGCCGGCCGACATGGCATATTGGGTGGGCGATGCGACTTTCGTCGGCGATACTTTGTTTATGCCCGACGTTGGCTCCGCGCGTTGCGACTTTCCGGGTGGCGATGCGCATGCGCTCTACCGCTCGGTGCGCAAACTGCTGTCGCTGCCGCCCGAAACGCGGCTATTCATGTGTCACGACTATCCCCCTGCAGGGCGCGAGGTGTGCTGCCAGACGACGGTGGCCGAGGAGCGGCGTGCAAACGTTCATCTGCGCGAGGGTGTAACAGAGGACGATTTCGTAAAAATGCGCACGTGCCGCGATCGTACGCTCTCGATGCCGACGCTGATTTTACCGTCGGTGCAGGTGAACATTCGCGCGGGGGCCATGCCGCCACCCGAATCGAACGGCGTGCGCTATCTGAAGATTCCCGTCGATGTGCTGTAACGGCAGGCGCCGTGTGCGTGGACGCGCGGTACACCGCGGTACACACGCGTTGCGTTCGGCATAGAATCGGGGTTGCTACAACCGGCATCACGACCCAATCATGCGCATATTGGTAATAGAGGACGAGCAGAAGACCGGCTCGTACCTGAAAAAGGGGCTGCAGGAGTCGGGCTATTCCGTCGATGTGGTAACAGACGGGGCCGAGGGCC
Source organism: Paraburkholderia sp. (assembly GCA_034668065.1). Lineage (GTDB taxonomy): Bacteria > Pseudomonadota > Gammaproteobacteria > Burkholderiales > Burkholderiaceae > Trinickia. The sequence goes on along the minus strand of JAXDQB010000587.1, from coordinate 2,274 downwards.
TGCTGCTCGCACAGGAGGAGCACTACGATGTCATCGTGCTCGATGTGATGCTGCCGAGCATGGATGGCTGGGCGGTGTTGAAGGCGCTGAGGCAGACGCGTGCAACGCCCGTGCTCTTTCTGACCGCGCGCGACGACGTGAGCGACCGCGTGCGGGGCCTCGAGCTGGGCGCAGACGACTACCTGGTGAAGCCGTTTGCGTTCGTGGAGCTGCTCGCGCGCGTGCGGACGCTGGCGCGGCGCGGGCCGCCGCGCGAAAGCGAGATGCTGAAGGTGGCCGACCTGGAAATCGACATCAACCGGCGGCGTGTGCGCCGCGGCTCGACGCGCATCGATCTCACCCCGCGCGAGTTTGCTTTGCTGCAGTTGCTGGTGCAGCACCAGGGCCAGGTGCTGAGCCGCACGCAGATCGCTTCCTACGTTTGGGACATGAACTTCGACAGCGACACGAACGTGGTCGAAGTGGCGATTCGCCGGCTGAGGGTGAAGATCGACGAAGGTTTTCCCGTCAAGTTGATCCAGACCGTGCGTGGTGTCGGATACGTGATCGATCCGCACGAGGAGCGCTAATGGCGAGCCGTTCGCTCGCCGCCCGGCTCGCGATGGTTTTCGCCGGCATTACGCTGATCGTCTTCGGGCTCGTGGGTAGCAGCCTCTATTACGCGCTGGGCAGCCAAGTCAAGCAGGGTGACGACCTCGACATCGTGCTGATCTCGCGCCACATACGGCGCCTCGCGCAAGAGCTGGAATCGGTCGCAGCGCTGCGCACCCATGGGGACCGTCTGACGGTCCAGGTGCTCGGCCATCGGGAGATGTCGCTGCACGTCCTCGACGGCAATCACAACGTACTCATCGAGCACAACGCCGAAAGCCTGGGTGGGCTGTCGCCGCTGCCGGCCGGCATGGCGCGGGTGCCCTACGATGCGCGAATTACCGAGCAATCGATTTCCGAATGGCGGATCGCGGGCAGCAGGCCGGTGCGTGGCATTGCATCGGACCTCCGGCTGCGTGACGGCACGACGGTGACGGCTATTGTTTCGCGCGATATGGCCGACCGCTGGCTCCTGCTGGATCAGTACCGCGAGCGCCTGTACGCATTCGGTTTCGGCGGCATGATGCTTACGTTCGTGCTCGGATGGATGCTCTCGCGCGAGGCGCTGCGCCCGCTGCGCGAAATCGCGGAGAGCGCGGCGACCATCACGGTTGAGCGTCTCGATACACGCATCGAGGTGGAGAACGTTCCGTCCGAGCTGCGCGCGCTGACGCGTTCGCTCAATGCGATGCTTGATCGCCTGCATCGCGGCTTTGAGCGTCTTTCGCAGTACACGGCCGATCTGGCTCACGACATGCGTACGCCGCTTGGCAATCTGCGGGGGGCTACGGAGGTGGCGCTTGCGCGTGAGCGATCGGTTGACGAATATCAGGCGTTGCTCGCCTCGAATCTTGAGGAGTGCGAACGACTTTCACGCATGATCGAAAGCGTGCTGTTTCTTGCGCGCGCCGAGCATCCGCAGTTCGTCACACGGTTGCGCGAGCTGGATGCGGCCGAGGAGCTGACGCTGATCGCGCAATATTTCGAAGGCGTGGCCGAGGAGGCGGGCATTCGCCTGCGCGTCACCGGACAAGCCGCGTTGCACGCCGATGCGGAGCTCTTTCGGCGCGCCGTCAACAATCTGCTGGCCAATGCGATCCGGTACACGCCGCGCGGAAAGGAAATCGTGTTGCAGGCAATGCAAGCGCCGAACGGGACACAGATCACGGTGGCCAACGAAGGGCCGCCGATCGACCCGGCGTTGCACGAACGAATTTTCGACCGCTTCTACCGAGTGGACCCAGCACGCACGAGCGATCCGAAATCTGCTGGATCGGCCGGTCTCGGCCTGGCTATCGTGCGCACGATCATGGACCTGCACGGCGGTAGCGTTCGCGCGGAGAGCGACTCGGTCGGCACGCGTTTTGTACTTGCGTTTCCTTTTCGGGCCAGCGTGGCGGAAGATTCCCTGGCGTCGACTTAGCCGGATAAAACACTCAGACCGTTGCTGATGGCCGCAAGACCGATCAAACGACTCGCAGCCCGGTTCGTTGCATGGCGCGAATTCGCCGAACTCGCCCAAAATCTGTCGACCGCATTCTGATAGTCGTCACACCTGCAACAGTCTTTGGAGGGTTCGGCCTTAACTGTGGCGCGGCAACGAAATGCTTCAACGGTTTTATGGCCTTGCAAACTGATGGGTATTTCGAGTTGCCTTGCGAAAAAGGATGGACCGTACCGGAT
>JAXDQB010000586.1:0-6701 GCA_034668065.1 Paraburkholderia sp. | reverse complement strand
ATGCTGCGCCGCGAAAGTTTGATTCGCTGCACGAGTCTCGGCTTCAGTCGAGTCATCGCTCACAAAAATGCACGCGGCGCGAGGCACGCAGCGCACAAGATTCTTGATGCAGGCCGCGAGTGACTCGACCCGATTCATTGTCGTTACACACACGGCAAATCCACGGACATCGGGGTCTTCAACTGCCTGATCGCCCACCATCACGTCATGGTTGCGCGCAAATCCGTGAGATTCCATGCGGACGTTCTTCGTTGGGATTTCGCGCGAAGCGGCGGGCCGTGCGCCAGTCGCAGCCTGCTGCGGATTAACTGCGTCAAGTCCGATCCGGTATATAGAAAGGTAGGCATCGCACACCCGCTGTACATGGAAGGCTTCCAGGTTGAGCGATGTCCGTGCAACCAGCGCGGCGCGAGCGCGCGGATTGGTAAGCAGCAGTTTGATTGCGTTAGCAAGTGCTCCGGGTGAAGACGGGGGTACCAGTAGGCCGGCCTCACCGCCATCGAGCATCTCCGGATTGCCATCGACGCGAGTAGCCACGATTGCACATCCCGCCTCGCGCGCCTCGCTTAGAACGAGCCCCCCCGCTTCTTTGTGTGAAGCCAGCACGAAAACGTCAGCCCCAGCAAGATACGCGCGTGGGTCTAGCACAAACCCCATAAAATGAGTGCGTTCCACTACGCCAAGCTCTCGCGCAAGTGCTTCGAACGATGAGCGGTCCGGGCCATCGCCAATCAGATACAGTGACGCGTCTGGAACGACGTCGCTCAGCAGGGAAAACGCACGCAGCACGTCGCCAATGCTTTTCGCGCATACATACCCGCCACCGTAACGATGCAGGGATGGTGAAGTTCGGATATTTTGGGCAACGGAACTCGTGCAAAGCGGGGCGACCCGATCGTGCCGTTTCGCACGGTGTGAAGGCGTTCCGTCGGCACGCCTCGTCGCACCATCGACGCTGCAACGGATTGTGAGACCGCAACTACGCTGTTAGCTAAGCCCATCAATGTCGCGCTCTTTTGAAATTCATTGTGCACCGTCGTGACGAGCAAGTAGCGTCGCCGCAGGCGACCAAAGCGTGCGAGCAGCGCACCGGTCATCATGTGCGCATGCACGACGTCTGGATCGAATTGCGCGATCAGGCGACTGAATCCGGCCAGCATCGCCGGCAATCGCCGAAGCTGGGGCGATTGGGCGAGGAACACATGCCGCACACCTTCGTGCGCGAGTAATATCTCGAAGCCACCGCCGGACGACGCCACCGTGACTTCGTGGCCGGCGCGAGCCTGCATACACGCGAGGTCGACCATCATGTTGACGATGCCATTACCAACAATCTGCGCATGATTCGCTAGATGGACGATTTTCATAGGACCTGCCCGAGTCCGGTCGAGTTATTCAACAAAACACTAAAACGCGCGATTGATGCGCCGCGCACGCGTACCACACGTTTCCGGCTTTAAGCCTCACGGGAGATCTCCTTCGGCAATCGCTTCGTGGTACACGGCTGCGACCCTCCGCGCGATCACCGCGATATCGAAATTCGCACATGCGTATGCGCGGCAGACGTTTGCATCAGGAAGCCTTAGCGTGCCACGCAACGCGGCATCAATGCCATCTGCGATCGCCGCCGCCCCGGTGTCTGGCAGCACGAGATCGGGAGACAAACCTCCTACCGCCTCCGGCAATCCACCAACGGGCGTCACCAGAACCGGCGTACCTGCAGCAAGAGATTCGGCGGTAATAAGCCCAAATCCCTCAAGCTCAACCGTTGGCACCACGCTGACCGTCGCCGCGCGGTACCAAGTTGCCAATAACTCGTCGGGGACGAATCCGAGTAGCCGAGCATGCGACTGAAGGTCAGCCGTATCGATCCGCGCCCGCAACTCGGCTTCAAGATGGCCCTTTCCGGCAATCGCCAACAGCGCATCGGACCCCCGCGCCTTGAGCAGCTTCATTGCATCGATCAGATCTTCGAGCCCCATGCGGCCGACGAGACGGCGGACCGCGAGGACAATCGGGCGATCCTGCGGCATCTGAAGCTTGGTGCGCGCTTCGGTCTGCGTGAGCGGAACATTGAACTGTTCGACGTTCACGCACCCCGGCACCACTCGAATCCGATCGGGCTTGATGCCATACCGCTCTGTAAGAATCCTGCCAAACGCATCCGACAGCACAACGAACCGCGACGAGCGCGCATAGACCGCCATCTCAAGGTAACGCTTAGCACGCCACCCAAGCGAAGCGACATCTGCCCCATAGCTTTCGTCCGCCCACGGTCCCTGAAAATGGGACACCTGTGGAATTCCGCGAGTCAGGTCGAGCCCAGGGTACGTGTACAACGCGAAATGAGACGAAATCACGTCAGGCACTTGCCGCCCGATCTCTCGGCGCAGCGCACGCCGCATGGCCATCAAGCGCAGCGGCAATGATTGCGTCGCAGGGGCAACAGCACGGATCGCACCTCCCGACTCTTCGGCGACGCCCGGCGAGCCGGCAACAACCCCGCGCACCGCTACGCCCGCAGCCGGCAACGCGCCGACAAGCGCGTGATACACGCGGTCAAGGCCTCCGGCGCGCTCGGGAAACCAATGCATGCCGATCTGTAGCGAATTGATTGACTTGGTCGTCATCGCAGCTACCCTCGTGCGGGTCTATTTCGTAAACGGAGAGCGCTCATTCGATGCCCTCGTGACTGGCGAGCACATTGACCGCAAGCGTCTTCGATTCGATAGAAACAAGTGCGCCAGCGCTCTTTCCACGTTCTCCGGCGAGCTGCCGGTATAGTGCGATATACCGCGCCGCCATCCGCAACCACCCGTAGCCGGCCGCGAGTTCCTGAGCCGCGGCGCCCATCACACCCCGTGCATCGGCGGACGCGGCGAGCCAAGCGATCGCAGCGACCAACGCGTTTGCGTCATTTGGATCGTCTAGCACGATTCCACAGGCCGGTGTCATTATTTCCGCTCCGCCCACAGTCCGTGCTGTCACGACAGGGAGGCCGGCCGCCATCGCTTCGAGAACAACCAAGCCCATGGGATCGTAGCGCGACGGAAACACGAATGCGTCAACCGATCGCATCAACACCGGCATGTCCTTCACTAAGCCAAGAAAATGCACGCGCGATTCGATCCCGAGCGCGCGAGCCTCGTCTGGATATGGACTGCCGGGCACAATGCCAGCAACGGCGAGATGTACCCGGTCGGGCAACCGCTTCAATGCCGCAAGCACAGTGTCAAGGTTCTTTCTCGGCGTACGCAAATCACCTGCGAAGAGCAGCAGGAATGCGTCAGTCGGCAGGCCGAAGCGTGCACGATCGCCGCGTGCACACGCGAAGCCGTGTGCGTCGACTCCGTTGTGGATAACGTCCACGCGTTGAGCGGGCGTAAGAGCAATGGCGTGAAGCTCAGCGGCCACCTTGTGCGAAACCGCCACGACGACGCGGGAACGTCGATACGCCCAGCGCTCCAGCCGTGCATTGACGCGTGTGTAGAGCAGCTGATAGGCCGATCGGATGCCACCGGCCACCGTGAACGGAAAATAGCCGCTGCGCAGCCAGCCGTTGTGCACAAAGTGCGCAGTGTTGACGTCGGCCGGCCACCACGTAATGAACCCGTTCACATGCAGCACATCGTAATCTTTTCGATGCATGCGCAACCATCGCGCGCTCTTTAGCGCAAAGATCTGCTGCCGCAGCAGGTTGGTGGGCCACCACCGTCCCACCCGAATCAAAACCCACTCCACGTTCGAACACGAAAGCAGTTCGGGCGCGACATTTGACGCAATCAGCGTCACTGAGATGTTTTCGGCCAGCGCCGCGCGCGCTATTTCGTAGTTGACACGCCCCTGACCGTCGTTAGTGCGCACCGCATGCGTAACGATGGCGACTTTCATTGGAGTGCCCCTGTAGAAGGCAAAGTTTTTCTGAGGTTCAACTTTTTCCAATGCGCCGCCGAAACGACCAGAAGAAGGCTCATATATAGAAGCAGGCCGGCGGTGCCCACTAGCGTATTAATGAACACCATCAACGCCAGCACGGAAACCCCAACGCTCATGCATGCCAATGCGAATTTGTCATCGCGCATACCCAGCGAAGTTCGCAGTGCGCGAGCGAACAGCCACAGCATCCCGGACAGGTACAGCAGCGTGCCGGGCCAGCCGAGCACAAAGGGAACATTCATCACCCCGCTGTCGAAGTTTCCGTACTTGCTGAGAGCGCCGGCATCGCTGGCAAGCTTCGTTGATGAACCAGTCGCGCCGAACCCTTCGCCAGACATGTCGGTAAAGGCCGTCTCAGCGAAGCTTGCATAAAACGCCTTGCGCGTTTCGTAACTGTTATCGTCGTTGAGTCGGCCCATTGTCTGGACTCGCGCCTGTAGGCGATCGCCTACCGGCCCTATCGCGGCAAGCGTTACACCCAGGCTGGCCAGGAGCACAGTGACCGAGACGATACGTACGCGCATCTTTCCATTCGACTGCAGGAACTGGATCAGCAGTGCGACCGCCCAACCGCCCCAGACGGCTCGCACCATACTTAGCTCGAAAGAGAAAAAGCCCAATGCCGCCGCGAGCCATCGAACCCGAAGAGGGGCCGCCACAACTAGCGCCATCGCTCCCATCATCGCCACCGCGAACGGACCTGACGAATTCATCGTGCTGAACACGCGCACCCCCATAGGAACCGGGTCGCCGTCGGACATCATCTGTGAGCCAAGCATCCACATCGCATCCCACTCCGGCATAACGAAGAATTGCACAAGCCCGTATGCGCCCATCACCAACATTCCCAAAATAAAGGTGCGGACGATGGTGTCGCGATATGCCGGATACTCCCTCGGGTACGCCATGATTTGAAAGCCGATTAAAATTGGGTAAAGCCAGTTCGCCAAGTCATACGTCGCTGGCAACAGACCGTTCGAAGCAACGCCAATCACAAATCCGTACCCGAGGCCAAGCAAAATCAACAGCACCGGCACCCCGCGCCGCTGCGCGAGCATTGAATAACGGCGCAGCAGTGTGAAGGCGCTGATCATCGTCACGGCGAGCGGGGCAAGTTGGATTGGACTCATAGGCGTAAACGCACCCATCAACCAATCCGCGAGACGCCGTATCTCCGGGCTCAGAAACCATAGCCACCACATGAAGCCAACGTAACTCGCAGGGCTCCGGAAATACAGCCATAGGCCAATGAGCGTTGCCATCCCGGGAAACGCGAGCGTCAGCACGGCACCCTGGTGCGCGAGTATCAGCACCGCTGTTACCAGCCAAAAAAGCGCTGGCGGCAACCGCTCCTGGCGACTGCCGCCCGACAACGGTTCGCCGTTCTTGGGATCGGCACGCATGATTGCTGCCATCGCCTAACCCGTCACCCCTGACTGTCGCGCCACAGGCTCAGACAGTCGAACTTGATTATGACCAGTACGCTCCGGCCACCCCCGCCGCACGTCACGGCGTGCTTCATGCGCGCCATTACGCACCGCGCTCCAGTGCGACAACTGGTCGCGCTGCGGCTTTTTCAGCAACGCCAGCAGCGCATGTGCAACCCCCGGATAAGCCCGCGTGCCTATCAGCAGGTACCACCACCATGCAATCTCGCGCCGAAAAGGCGGCAACTGCTCACGCAAGATCAAATGCAGGTTGTACGCGGCGTCACGAATCGCCGTCAGCGTTTGCGCGTCACGAGGGCCAGCGTCGTCGCTGCGCACGGCGGGAAAATGATCGACCGCCACGCTCGGGTCGTACACGAGCTTCCAGCCGGCATGCTTGACGCTTATGCTGAAGGCCGCATCATTGTGGATTTGCGCGCCACGGCCGCGCAAACGCGTATCGAAACGGGTGTCGCCGATTGTCGTGCGGCGGTAGCTCATATTTGCCCCTTTCAGGACATCAACTTCTCGCGCTTTTCCTACCCCAAGGTGGTGATTACCAATCATCTTTCCCGTCCACAATACCTTGCCGACCACCCGTCGTGACTCGTCGAGCAACCCGCCTCGCTCGTGCACCCAGTCACGCCCGCCGAGCCCGCCGAGGCTCGCATCCGCAGCAAATGCGGCAGAGATCCGCTCGAGCCAATCGAGGCGCGGCGCGGCGTCGTCGTCAGTGATTGCGATCACATCACCGCTCGCTGACTCGAGACCGCGATTCAGCGCGGCAACCTGGCCGGGCTCATTGACGAGCGCAATGACTAGCGGCAGCATCCCTCGCGCCGTCGCTTTCCGCAGGCACGCGTGCGTGCCGATATCATCGCGACGCGCCACGACAATAACCTCATCGGGTGCACGTGACTGCCGCTCAAGTGCGACCAAACACCGATTCAAATCGGCGGGTCGGCGAAACGTGGGTATGAGTACGGTGAGCTTCATCGGTCCGGCATACATAGGGGCTCGCATCAAGCGTTCACGTACTCGCGCACTGCGTAGTATCCGTAACAGCCCCCGCGTGCACGCTGCGGCATGCCATTGAAGATTCCCCCTTGCACCTTGACGCCGCTCGCCCTAAGACGTTTAAGCGATTCGGCAATTTCCCCGTTTCTATGCATGCCCGCGCGCATTACCAACAAGCTAAACCCAGCGTGTGCTCCGATAATCGACGCATCGGCTACCGCCAGTACCGGCGGCGTATCGATCAGAACTATGTCGTAACGCTCTGCAAACGCTGCGAAGCACTGAGTCAGGCGTGGCGACATCAGCAATTCCGACGGATTT
>JAXDQB010000585.1:0-7377 GCA_034668065.1 Paraburkholderia sp. | reverse complement strand
CACAGCGCACACCCAGTCCCGATTCAGGGGGCATGACCCAGCGCCTTCCGGTCGGCGAATGAGGGGGCGCATGTTGGCCGCCAAAAGTGCCTCTGGCTCGGGGTCCACGATCAATGGGGTGCTCAATGTCCTAAGAAACGGAGTTCGCGGATCAACGGAACAGCGAACGACGTAAGGAATGCGTTACCCGCTGGAAACCCCTGAATGGCCTTCGTGGTGTCATGGATCGGCGTATTAGATCCATTCCAAGATTGCCGTAATCGAACCGGCGAACCACCTGCGCACAGAAAACGCCGGACTAACCACTTCCTTTGTAGCCCGGCGTAGGCGCCGGGCGCCGATAAAGCGCACTGCCGGCGATTAACTTGAGCCGCCGCACGCAGCGCTGACGATGCCATAGGCCAATGCCGCTTGCGTCGCGTCATAGCGCGGCATCGACGTTTCGCGGTTGCGCGTCAAATCACGCGACACTGTCGACGCGCTTCGCCCGATCAGCCGCGCTATCGCCCGTCTGCTCGCAGGGCACCCTCATTGCGTGATGCGCTACGTGCAGATTTACTTATGCCTCATCGGCCCACGTCCTCGAATGGCAGGGTCCAGACGGTCACGGTGTTCGTGTTGTCGTTGACCGCCGCAAAGCGCACGAACTCATGCTCTGGCTGCGTGAACGCGATTCCAAACGCAGCGGCTGGTGCCGGGTCGATGGAAAGCTCTGCGACGAAGCGGCCTTGCGGTGTGAATTCGACGATTTCGCTCGGATGCTTCGCATCGGCGTTGACCGCATCGCCGTTCGCGACGAACAGGTGGCCGTTCGGTCCGAGGGCCATCGCGATGGGGCCCCGCAGATGAGCGTTGTCGGCGTAAATTGTCACGCCTTTGCTGCCGTCTTGCATAGAATTGCCCGCTCCGAAGACGGCGAAGATTGCGTTGTCGGCGGTCGACGCGACATAGAGGACATCGCGTTGCGGATCGTAGACGAGTCCTGTCGGTCCGACGACCAGTGCTGCTGGATCGCTGCGAAATGTGTAGCCGGAGGCAATTTTCGTCGCGTGGTTCAGATGAACGCCACCGTCGTCGACGCTGACGTCAAGCCTCGTGACGGTCCCATCCAACACGTTCGACACAAATACCTTTGCGTGGTTGCCCTGATCGAAGATCGTCAGATCCCAGGGACCATTGATCTTTGCCATCGTGGGCGTCCATTCCGCAATTTTGCTGCCGCTTCGATTGATCACCAGCAGCGAGCCGGGTTGGATGGTTGCGGACGTGCCATCCATGGTCGGTACACTGCCGACCAGCACGAAGCCGGCCCTGAGCACACCGAGCGCGGTGCTCAGACCGAGGCGCGGGGGACCCTGGAAGAATGTGACCGGTTGGCCGCCCGGCACGATCTTGACGACGGTTGTGCCTCTGCCCTGCAGGTTGCCGGCGCTCTTCGCGTTGTTGAAATTGGACACGAGCAGGTCGCCTGCGGCGATTGTGCCCGAGCGGGGGAAGCCATCCGGCACGAAGGCGGCGCCGTAGGGATTGAGGTCACCGTTGGCGGGCACCGTCGATGAGGTGACGAACGAGGGCGGCAGCAGCGGCATGAGTTCATCGGCAACGGCGGCGCCCGCTGCGCAAAGCGAGAGACCCGTGCCGTAGAGCGTGGCCACCAGCAGGCGTCTCAGCGTGCGGCCTTTTCCTTGGAAAAAGCTCTGGCAGGGTTGCCGGTTAATGTTCGAGGTAAGACTCTGTACGGGATTCATGACTTGGCTCTCCATGAAAGCCGCGGGGCGGGCGCGTCTGTTGTCGCTGCACGCATCGCGTGCCGGCCGCCGCTAGCGATTTCACCCGTGTCCGAGCAACGGACACTAGCACCGCAGTCCTGCGACTCGAACGCGGGTCGCACAGCGTCGGCAGCAGTGGGGCGAATCTTGCAAACCAGGCAAGAGCAGCCCCGTTGCCGCGCGAACGCGCAAGCGAAGCATGCATCGTGCCTAACGAGAACTGGATCGTCCGATGGCAAACGCGAAAGCGGGCGAAGCGTGCGCAGTAAACGGCCGGCACGGGCAAATATTCCAACGTGACATCACACGCGGTCGCGTGCCACGCCAAGTCCCTAAGTTGTGTAGCTGTTGGCCGCTATGGACCTGCGATGTTCGCCTGGTTACGCAGCGTCCTCACACGAATACGTTGCCAGCCGACCGCCAGCATCTGACGTGCTTCGAAGGTCTTCGTGCGGGTTGAATGGCCCCATCACTCGGTCGATGCATGTACGATTGCGTGGAGTTCACTGCATCGTAAAAATCCGTCTCGTGAGCGGCAATGGAACACCAGATAGATACGCTCGTGATAGGTGCAGGGCCAGCAGGCCTCGCGGTTGCTGCGTGCCTGAGGAAGCGAGGGGTGACCTTTGTTATCGTGGATCGGGCGGCCACGGTCGGTTCGAGCTGGCGGCGTCACTATGACCGCTTGCATCTTCATACTGACCGAGACCATTCGGCTTTACCTTACCTTTCGTTTCCCGCCGGAACGCCGCATTACCCGTCGCGCGAACAGGTCATTGAGTATCTCGAGCAGTATGCGCAGCATTTCGAGCTCGCACCACATCTGGGAGAGGAGGTCCGTACGGTACGGCCCGGCAATGGCGAATGGATTTCGGTGACTATGGCGCGCACCTACCGCTCACGTCGAGTTGTTGTGGCAACCGGCTACAACGCCGTCCCCTACGTGCCGCGGTGGCCCGGCCAGGAGCGCTTCGGCGGGCCCATCATACACAGTAGCGAGTACCGCAATGGTGGGCCGTTTCGCGGCCAGAACGTATTAGTGATCGGTTTCGGCAACAGCGGCGGAGAGATCGCGATTGATCTCTACGAATATGGCGCGCGAGTGACAATTGCGGTGCGCGGCCCGGTGAACATCATTCCCCGTGAGATCCTCGGCTTACCCGTACTCGCTATATCCATCGCGTTGAGGCGCCTCCCCGCCGGTTTCGTCGATGCGCTAGCTGCGCCACTCGTGCGGCTCGCCCTCGGAGACGTTACCAAGCTCGGCTTCCGCAAGTTCCCAATGGGTCCCATTGCGCAGATCAAGGCCAACGCACGAATCCCGCTCATCGATGTAGGGACAGTCAAGTTAATCAGAGAGGGCCACATTGAGGTGCTTGGAGACGTGTGCGAGATGAGTGAGACTGCCGTGACATTCGATGACGGGCGTTCGCGGCGCTTTGATGCAATAGTCGTCGCGACGGGTTTTCGCCCCCGGGCCGACCTTTTCATGGAGCCGCAGAACTATGTCCTTAAAGCGGGGCAGGTGCAGCTGCGCAGAGCAACGGGGACTGAACCCGGACTAGATTTCTGTGGCTTCTTCGTCTCGCCGACTGGCATGTTGCGCGAAATTGGGATCGAGGCACAACGGATCGCCGACGACATCGCGCACAGCCAGTGTCTCATGTGTTCTGGCGGTCCGCGACGCTGAAAAAGTATGGGGAGGGATCCAGTCTCGTTTTGTGACTCTATCGTCACTGTGGCTAATGAATCGCTTCACTGGTACTTACACGTCGCCCAAAGCGCCTCAGCGCCGGGCTGAAGTGCTATCAGCGCATTAGCCGCTGCGCGCGGCGTCGCAAATAGAGGCTGTTCAGCATTAAAGCTGTGCCTGTCATGCTGGCTCCGACGAGCTGCATGTGCGTAGGGGTTACGCCTGCAAGTGTCGATACGATGAACGTCGTCATCGGGATGACGTCCATGAAAAGCACTCCATTCAATGGAGTCAGTATCCTGTTGCCGAGATTCCAGCACAAAACTCCGACAAAGCCAGCACCTAGTCCCATATATAAAAGATGCGGCGTAATCGACCGCAGGTCGGCAACGCTGGGGACTGCAACGATGTGCTTCGCAAAGAACAGCAGGTTGATCCCGATGATCGTGGGCAACCCGAGCCAGATCGTCATCGTCGTGTATTTGAAGGCTGACCACTTTGGGAAAAATGCTGCGCTGAATGTATAGATCACCCAGCACAGCGCGCCCAGCATGATCAATGCATTCGCTGAATAGTTCTGCGGAGCGTTCAACAGACCGATTACGTTCCCCTTAGTAACGACGAGAGCAACACCGCAAAGGGACAACACCATGAAGAGGAAAGAATACAGAGGTGGAAGAATGCGCCGCACGATTGAATTGACCACAAGCCCCAACATCGGCTGGGTGGCCATCATGATTGAGGCGGTCAATGCCCCGTCGCGCCCCGCCAACTGCTGGCCAAGGAACACGAAGAAGCCAAAGCCAGCGAATCCGATCGATCCAAGAATCCAGACCAGTATCACGGGTTCCCCTTTCAACCGAAACGCTGAAGCCCCTTCCTTGATCCGCAACAACAAGAGAAACGCGGTGCCTGCGATCAAATAGCGCAACGATGTGAATGTGAACGGATCGACGTGCGTGAGCGCACTCGTCATTACCGGAAACATGAGGCCGAAAGAAACCGTGGCGATCATGCAGAGCACGACGCCTTTGGCGTAATGATTTTGAGATGAGGCATGAGTACTGCGCCCTGGCGCTTCTTCGCGCTGGATGCTTATTGAGGCTGGCGATTGGAGCGGTTCACTCATGACTTCTCGTTCAATAAATAAAAAAATCTGAACACTCGCATTGTGAGTGTCAGCGATGGTCTCCCATTGTGCTTCATTAGTGACGACCTCGCCCGGTTCTCAAAGGCTTGAACGATACCGGGCGCTTCCGATGCAGATCGCTGCAACTCCGACACACCAAAAATTCGCGTGCTGGCTGCCCCGGAAAAGTGCCGCGCGGATAGACACGCACAAGCGCTGCGCTTTTTCGCGTGAAGTTGGTGCCACCCATCATGGCGTTTAACTACAGGCAGCAGCGCTGCAGCGCTGCACCGTTGCGGATTCACCAAGGTCTGGTGCACTAGGCACAAGGTTTGCATAAGTATTCCTGGCAATGGCCGGAAGCAGCAATGCGGCGGCCCATGGCCAGAGCACATTAGATCACGCGCATTAGATGTATCTGTCGGCACGGACAAAGAGGTCTGTGCCGGCGTTCGGACAAAGAAGCCCGCAAACCAAGCCATCTTGGTTAACGGGCTTTTTTTTCGACACAATCCGCGCCCCGGCAATGTTTACGGAATGCCTAGGAAGGCGAATGGCACGCCGCTTTACGGTCTGTCTGTCACTGGTATCAACATGCCGCGGGCCACGCAAACTAAGCCAAAGCAGTGCCATGGCATTTCTTTCATCCGGGAAACACCATGCAACAACAGGAAAGCAAAAAATATGGATCAGTTTGAAATAGCGGAAATGGGCGATGTGGTTCTGCAATCCGGTGCGACCTTGCGCGGCACCAAGCTCGCCTACAAGACTCATGGCACGCTCAACGCTGCGCGCGACAATGCCATCGTTTATCCGACGTGGTACGGCGGCCAGCACACCGACAACGAATGGCTGATCGGACCCGGTCTCGCGCTTGATCCGGCGCGGTACTTCATTATCGTTCCTGACATGCTCGGCAATGGCTTGTCGAGTTCGCCGAGCAACACCCCGCCCCCTTACAACCAGGCACGTTTTCCCAACGTCACTGCGTACGACAACGTCAAGCTGCAGCATCGGCTGGTCACTGAAACGTTCGGCATAGAAACGCTGCAATTGGTGACGGGGTGGTCGATGGGTGCGTTGCAGGCCTTCCACTGGGGCGCAATGTACCCGGACATGGTGCAGCGCATTTTGCCCTCGTGCGGATCGGCCAAGTGTTCACGACACAACTTCGTGTTCCTAGAGGGCGTTAAAGCCGCCCTCACCGCCGATGCGCAATGGAAGGAGGGCTTTTACGAGACCCCGCCCGAGCGTGGGTTGCGTGCAATGGGCCGCGTCTACGCGGGTTGGGGCTTCTCGCAGGCGTTTTTTCGCGAGCAACTCGATATCGAGGGGCTTGGCTATTCGTCGCTCGAAGACTTTTTGGTGTCCTTCTGGGAAGGCGGCTTTCTAGGCAAGGATGCTAACGATCTGCTAGCCATGCTTTGGACATGGCAGCACGGAGACATTAGCGCCAACCCGCTCTATCAAGGCAATTTTGAACTGGCGCTTTCCAGCATCAAGGCGAAGGCGATCGTCATGCCGGGCATGACCGACTTGTACTTTCCGCCGGAAGACAGTCAATACGAGGTATCGAAAATGCCCAACGCCGAATACCGGCCCATTCCCTCGATCTGGGGTCATCAGGCAGGCGGCGCAGGACTCAATCCGGTCGATGCGAAGTTCGTGAATGCGGCGTTAGTGGATTTGCTTGCGCGCTAGGCGCGCCGGTTTCACGCGCGCATAAGACTCGTTGCGTGCCGGATACATCGCCATCGCACTCTCGGCTTTCCTTCCTGTCGTTCGATCGCAATTGTTGTAGTTATCAAGGAGTGTCACATGAATCAAGTTATGCCCGACACGGCGCCGGCTGAACACACTGGACTCGCAGAAGAGTTCGAGCATGTACCGGTGCCGATGGCGCGCCGGCATTCGCTGAAGTCCGTCGCAGCGGTTTGGTTCGGCTTCCCCATGGTTATCACCCAAGCGGTGTTTGGCGGTCTGATCACACTGAACCTCGGCTTTATCCGGGGTTCACTCGCTATCCTGCTTGGCAATACCGTGCTGTTCCTCTATGTGGGCGCGCTTAGCTACATTGCGGGTTCGACCGGTCTTAATTTTGCAATGCAGGCCAAAGCGACTTTCGGCACCAAAGGTTATGCCGTGGCGAGCGGCTTTCTTTCCACAGTGGTGGTGGGCTGGTACGCGTTCCAGACCGGTCTCACCGGTTCAACCATACACCTCGCGTTCGGTTGGAACGCGAGCGCGGTGATCGTACTCGCCACCCTCCTTTATACGGCGACGACTTTCCTCGGCATACGCGCGCTTTCGATCGTCGGGATGATTGCGGCCCCGTTCTTCATCGTAATGGGGCTGGTGGGGGTGGGCCTTGCGGCAGGAACGCATGGCATTGCGGGGATCTGGCATTACGCCGGCACGGCCAAGGCCATGACCTTCGGCGGCGCGGTCACGCTGGTCGTTGCAAGCTTCGCTGACGCGGGCACGATGACAGCCGACTTTACACGTTGGTCGCGAAACGGCCGCGAAGGCGTGATGGCGTCGTTCTCGGCTTTTCCCGTGGCCAACTCTATCGCGTTCCTGTTTGGCGGCGTGGTAGTGGCTGCGGGCGCAGCGGTCAATCCGGCGGAGAACGGTGGCGATTTTCTGCCGCTTCTCACCGGTCACGGGCCGCTGCTGTCGGTACTGGCGCTGGTGTTTGTGTTCGTCAATCTGGGATCGGTGTGCGCGCATTGCCTGTATAACGGCGCAGTGGGTTACAGCCATCTGTTCGGCAGCAAGATGAGGCT
>JAXDQB010000584.1:0-4191 GCA_034668065.1 Paraburkholderia sp. | reverse complement strand
TCATGTACGCCAAACAGAAACTGTATGGGCCCCGGATAGTCCTGCTGGCAAAAGCTGGTCAGATTGTCAATCAGCTTCCATTCATCGCCGTGCAGCGGCTTGACAATCGTGACAGGAGGGAAGCTTTTGGGTGCCGAGGTGGGCTGAGCAAAGAACCGGCAAACCAGAACCGTCGCCAGCAATGTGTAGGCGATCCCGAACAACGCGCTTACGCCAAATAAGGCCGCCATCGCCATAAACAGGATGTGAACGGCATGGGGAAAGTCGGCACGAACGAGCAGTTCGAGCGCCGTTGCCAAGCCGACCAAGCAGACAAGCCACGTCATGTGCCTCATATTCGGGCGTTCTGGGAGAAAAAAGGGTGGGCAGGGCCGTCACGCCCCGTTCAGAAGTCGAACTTTACGCAAATACGCGTGCGTATCGTACAACAGTCCCGATGTCATTTGCTCTGAATTGCTCATAAACCAAGGTATGACGCCGGGACGGTTCGTGTCGCATCTTCGTTCTCCACAATTTGTTCGGCACTTATATTTCGCATATCGGTCTTTTCCCGGGAATCAACGGTTGGGAGGAGACGACGCCCGAGACAATTCGGCGACACGCAATTGACTCGTTTGGGACGTCAGATCCAGGGGGCAAGGCTTGACGGGCGGAAGCACCGGCCGCCGCTCGCCGCCCCGTCAAGCATAGGACACTTCGGTACTCATGCCGGCCAAGCATTGGATAAGGGCTATGCCAATGCATCAGCCAGCGCCCCCCGGGTTGGCGGCATCGCACGCCACCGTTATCTGTGCCATCGGCGGGACGTGCACGGTGTAGCGCAACGCACTGCTTGGAGTCAAATTGCAGACGGAAGACCTTTGAAAGGATATCGACATATCGGGTCATGTGCGGTTTTGCAAACGTCGTCGCTATATGCGCTAATCGATGAGCGGTACGCCTCAAAGCCCGCGTGGAATTCGCGTATTGTCCTGTGGATGCACATGAAGCGTTCAGCCGAAGCCCCATTTCGGCTATGAAGAATTGGAGACTCATCATGGTGGACCTCGAAGCCGAAATCACGAAATTCAATGCGGGGAGAGATCGTGAGCGGCTGGCGATGAAATACCGGCAGATGCGCGCCTCACCCTTCCAGTTTCTTCGCGGCACCTGCCATCTTTTCTACGCACGCCTGAGCACTGGCGGACTCCTTCAAGAAGGACCTCCAGCATGGGTGTGCGGCGATATGCACCTTCAGAACTTCGGCAGCTACAAAGGCGACAACGGGCTGATCTACTTCGACATCAACGATTTCGACGAAGCCTGCCTCGCCCCAAGCCTGTTCGAGCTGGTCCGCATGCTGACCAGTGTTCTCGTCGCCGCCGACGAGCTTCACTTGAGTCGCGCGGAGGCGCTCTCCCTGTGCCATGTGGCCGTCGAGTCGTACGGTGCGGCACTGCGTCGGGGCAAGGCACGCTGGATCGAACCGGAACTGGCGGATGGTATGGTTCGCGAGCTATTCGACTCGCTTCATAAACGCTCGAGGGCCGACCTCCTGAATCGACGCACCGACCTGAACGGCAAAAAACGCGCTCTGCGGCTCGACGGCAAGAAGGCACTCCCAGTAACCAAGCATGAACGTGACGCCGTGATGGCGTTCGTGAGCGAGTTTTCGAGCCGTCAGCAGAATCCGGACTTCTATCGGCCGATCGATGTGGCGCGGCGCATCGCGGGAACGGGGAGTCTTGGCGTTGATCGTTATGTGATTCTTGTCGAGGGAAAGGGCTCGCCCGACGGCAACTATCTGCTCGATCTCAAGGAAGCGCTGCCTTCATCGGTCGTTTCTCACGTGAACGTGTCGCAGCCGCGCTGGAATAGCGAAGGCGAGCGTGTGGTCGCGATTCAGCAGCGCGCTCAGGCCGTCTCACAAGCTTTTTTGCAAGCCGTCTCGTTCAAAAACCGGTCGTATGTACTGCGCAGCCTCCAGCCTGCTGAAGACCGTGTCGATCTGAGCAACTGGAACGGAAAACTGTCGCGTCTCGAAATGGTGATCGACAATATGGCGCAATTGAGTGCCTGGGCACAACTGCGCAGCAGCGGCCGTCAAGGCTCCGCCACCGCTGACGAACTCATTGCGTTCGGCGATCGAAAGGATTGGCAACTTCCGCTGACCGAAATCGCCTCGCGGTGCGCCGAACAGGTCGCCATCGATTGGCGCGCGTACTGCATCAGATTTGATCAAGGCGCGTTCAATGCTTGAGCAGCATCAAGGCCTAGGGATGCGCACACCAACGGCAGAACCACAACGGCGAAAACCGCTGCGGGGCTACCTGACACCCATTAGCGCCCGGACGTGAGCCATCGTCCCGGTGGCCAGGCCATCTAAGCTATAGCCCCCTTCCAAAATCGAGACGATGCGCCCCTCGCACATGGCATCGGCTATATGCACCAGTTCACTGGTCACCCAATAAAAATCGCCGTCCTCGAGATTCAAGCCTGCGAGCGGATCCAGGCGGTGCGCGTCGAAGCCCGCCGAAATGATGATGAGTTCAGGCCGGAAGGTGCGTAATGCCGGCAACATGTCCGCTTCGATTCGGGCACGAAAGAGCGCCGAATCACAACCAGCGGGTAAGGGAATATTGACGATGTTGTGATTCACGCCGGTCTCGGATCGCGCGCCCGTACCGGGATATAGCGGTGACTGGTGGCTGGACGCGTAAAGAAATTCCGGACGATGGAAAAATGCCGCCTGCGTGCCGTTGCCGTGATGGACGTCGAAATCAACGACCGCCACGCGCTCCACTTTGTGCACTTCATATGCGTAGGCAGCAGCGATCGCAGCCTGATTGAAAATGCAAAAGCCCATTGCCTTCGCGGGCTCTGCATGGTGACCGCAAGGGCGAGTTGCACAGAACACGTTGCGAGCCTTAGCGCTCATCACCGCATCGACGCCCGCGCAGGCGGCGCCGACGCAGCGCATCACCGCTTCCCATGAACCCGGCGACATGACCGTGTCGCCCGCATCGAGTGGAACATGGCCACGCTGCGGTGCGATGGCAGCGACCTCATCGATAAAGTCACGGTCGTGGATCAACTGGACTTGGTCGATCGTACCCATCGGCGCCTCGAGCCATTCCAACGAGGAGAATTCCGGCGAGTGTAATGCATGCAGCACGGTCTTCAGCCGTTCCGGCGATTCCGGATGACCCGGACCGGGGCGATGCTCGAGGCACGCATCGTGGGTATAAACGAGGGTATTCATTGCAGGCGTGCCACGCGTCAAATGATCAAGCGAGAAATCTTCGTGCCTTCCAGCGACACGCCGGCCATCAGGCCTGCATTGGTCAACACGAAGGCCTCAATCGGGCTCAGTGCTGTCGATGTGTCGACGTTACCGTTCGCACCCACCTTCAGCACAGCGACGGTCGCGTCGACGCCAGCGGCCCAGCCGAGGCTGTCCGTGAATTTGTCGAGTGCTTCCTGCACCATGAACAGCATGACGATCGCTTTCGACTGCGCGCCGATCTGCAGCCCGAACGACGCCCCCGCCATACTGTAATAGCCGCTTGTCTGCCCGCCAACGCGCAATGCGCCCTGGCCGTACTGCCCGCCGAACCAGAATCCGGCCGAGAGAACCGACGGGAACACCAGCAGGCCGCGCGCGTTGGCGACCAACTCGCGCGAGCCGTGAACCGTCCCGTAAAGCCGCGCGAGCGTTGAGCTTACGTCCGAGTCGATCGACTGGCGCCGGCCGGCGTTCGCCTCGGGTGTCGAGCCCGACGATAGGGACGTCGTGGTGCAGCCGCTGAGTGACAAACCTCCGGATGCGAATACGGCGCTGGAAATCGTAAGGAATCGACGGCGTTGCATGCATTCTCCTGTCAGGGAAAGTTTCGGCGTGAACTTGAACACCGTCAGCGCAGCGTCGCCGGATGGCCCACGCGTTCGATGCATTGACAGTGCGAGCGGCGTGCGAGTTCCAAACTGACGGCCGTCGCAAGTATGCCATCTCACGATTTTTTGTAGTGTTGCGTTGCGCGCAAAACCTGACACTTCCTTACAAGAACATACGGACGAGTAATTCTTCGAAATCATTCGTTACAGCCCAAACGCGGTGATACTGACCTTCCAAAAGCCGCCGACGCCGCAAACGTTTAACTCAAAAAGATAATCCGCTTACGGCTCAAAAGGTTGATCCCCCATGCCAAAATA
>JAXDQB010000583.1:0-2982 GCA_034668065.1 Paraburkholderia sp. | reverse complement strand
CAGCGCGATCGCCGGCAGCGGATTGAACATCGAGGTCATGGTCTCGAGAAAATCGGTGCCGATGCGCGACATGATCGCAAGCGCGGTCAGCAGCGCCGCGAGTACGACGCCGCAGGCGTATCCCATCAGGAGTACCTTGATCGACGACCACGCGCGAGCCGGAAGCACCCCGCTGAGGATGGCATCGAAGAAAGCACGCAACGTGGCGCTGAAGGTCGGAAACAGCAGGTCGTTGTTCAAAAAGCGCCCATAAGCTTCCCAGATCAGCGCCAGCACCACCAGGATCAGAAGCTTGCGAAGCCAGACCTGATTGTAAACCCGCTCCAGCGTCGACAGCGGTTTTTGCACCACGGCGAACTGCGCGGTCTGATCGCGGACGATCTCGGGCCGCAGCGGAGCGACATTATCGCCGGTCACAGCCAGCCGAGGCTCAGACATTCTCCGCCTCCTCGATCTGGTCGGCGAACAGCATGTGCTGGATGCGCTTTTCCAGTTCGGCGGCGTCGCGAATGTGTGCGCCGCTGTTCAGCTCGGCCTTCACTTGCCCGGGATGCGGCGACAACAGCAGGATTCGCGTGCCAATCTTGATGGCCTCGGGAATCGAATGCGTCACGAACAACACCGTGAAACGCGTTTCGTCCCACAGGCTTAGCAATTCGTCTTGCATCTTGCGGCGCGTAAGTGCGTCCAGTGCCGCGAAGGGCTCGTCCATCAGCAGGATATCCGGCTCCATCGCCATGCCGCGCGCGATCGCAACACGCTGCTTCATGCCGCCCGATAGTGTGTGCGGATGAGCGTCGGCGAAGTTGGCGAGATTGACCTTGTTGATGTAGTACATCGCGCGTTCTTCCACCTCGCGCCCAGACAGACGGCTCGCCGATTCGAGCGGAAACATCACGTTCTGCTTGACCGTCTTCCACGGCAGCAGCTGATCGAACTCCTGGAACACCATCATGCGATCCGGCCCGGGGTGCTTGATCAGGTTTCCCTTGAGCCGGATTTCGCCCTCGGTCGGCATCATATAGCCGCCAACCGCTTTCAGCAGCGTCGATTTCCCGCAGCCCGACGGTCCAAGCAGGATGAACCGCTCCGCCTGAAAAACCTCGAAGTCGATCCGGTAGGTCGCGGTCACGAGATGATCGGGCGTCTTGTATTGCAGCGTGACGCCTTTTACCTCGAGCAGCGGAGCGGTCGTGTTCATACGTTTCTCATCTGCGGATAACCGGAGCGGCCACGCTCTCGATCATGACGTTGATACAGGACGGCTTGCGGCTTAGATAGGCGCGATCGAGCGCATCGGATAGATCTGCGGCGGTCGAAACCCAAGCTCCGAACCCTCCGAGAGCCTCTGCCACGCGATCATAGCGCGCCGGCAGAAGATCGCAATTCTTGGCGCGCTCGGCGCCGTATTGACGCAGCTGTATCTGATATTCGGCATTCCAGCGCGCGTCATTGCCGACCACGACGATGACCGGAAGGTCGTAACGCACAGCGGTGTCGAACTCGGCCATATGGAACCCGAACGTACCGTCGCCCATGACCGCCACCACCGGATGATCGGGACGGGCGAGCTGCGCGGCGATAGCAAACGGCAAGGACGCTCCGATTGTCCCGGCGACGCCATTGATAATTCGTCGATCGGTCTTGACGAGCGCCTGCGCCCATTGCCCGATCTCGCCGCCGTCGGACACGAACGTCGCACCCGGTCGCTTTTCGATGAAACTGCCGATCGCCCGGCACATCTGGGCCGGATGGACACGATCGGGCGTTTTCGCGCGCGCGGATTCCCATTGTGGCGGTTCGTAGGTAAGCGTCTGTCGCACACGCTCACGCCACGCTGACGCGGCCGTTGCCGGCTTCGTTTCAGCAAGCGTTTCGACCGCTACTTGCGCGTCGGCGATTTCAGATAGAAGCAGTTGCTTTCCTAAAGCTTTTGCTGCGCGCGCGATCATGGCGGCATCGGGATCGATCACGATCCATCTGCAGGACGGTGACGGCGCCTCGCCGAATCGCAGCGTGAAATCGAGCGGCTTGCCGATCAGCCCGACGAGGTCGGCCTCGCTGAGGATTTCGGCGAAGGCGCCGAGGCCAGGATCGTTGACGCCGCGCGGACTTTCCATTCCGATAACAGGCACGTCGAGCGCGTCGGCCGCTTCCCGCATGATTTTGCGGCCGCGCTCGGTGCACATCGCCCGGCCGCAAATCAATAGAGGTTTTGTCGCCGCACGAAGATGGGAAATCACCTTGTTCGCGACGTCCGGCATCAGCGGCGAGATGCGAAGCTGAAGGTCTGCTTTCGTGATTGGCGTTATCGGCTCATCGGCAATCGTTCGTTCGATAAGATCGACGGGAAGGCTGACATGCACAGGACCGGGACGCCCCGTAGCCGCGAGTCCGAACGCTCTGGCGATATCCGAACCCAGTGTCGCAACCCCTTGTGCCGTCCACGACGCTTTGGTTACCGGGCGCGCGAGCTCGGCCTGCGCCATTTCCTGGAAAGCTCCGCGGCCGAGTTCGCTTAAAGCCGCGTGCCCGGACAGCAGCAGCAACGGCGATTCCGACGCCAGCGCCGTGTACAGCGCTGCCACGGCATTGCTGTGGCCCTGACCCCCGGTGACCAGCGCGATGCCGGGTTCGCCGGTCAACCGACCCCACGCATCCGCCATGTGCACGCAAGCCGCCTCATGCCGGGCGTGAATCAACTGGATCTTGGTCGACAGCAGCGCATCGAAAATCGGCATGATATGGTTGCCGGACAGCGTGAAGATGCGCGTCACGCCCAGATCTTCCAGCGTTCTGGCGACGATATCCGCGCCTCTCAAACTGCGCTCTCCCAACGTTCGACACTTGCGGCCGATTTGATGCGGTCAGAAACCTGACACGGAGATCACCCCGCGTAAAGGAGTCATATGTCTAATACAAGAGCCCACGTCATGCGATCCGCAGCAGCCGAATGAGCGCGATGCTGATGGCGATGAGCAC
>JAXDQB010000582.1:0-10593 GCA_034668065.1 Paraburkholderia sp. | reverse complement strand
CAATTTGTCGGTGGTTGTCAGCACGACGAACGCGGTCAGTCAGCCCAATGCGTTCTCGAACGGGACGACGGTGGCGACGCCGCAGTCGCAAATCCAGGTCAAGCAGGACAACGGAGCGCTCAGAGTGGTCACATCGGGACCGAATCTTGCCGACGTCGTGAGGGCGCTCAACGCGCTCGGCGCAACACCGGCCGATCTGATGTCGATCCTGCAGGCGATGAAGGCTGCCGGCGCACTGCGTGCGGACCTCGAAATCATTTAATCGTTATCGTTGCGCACGGGGCGCAAGCCCGGCTTTCGGAGACAAGAGATGGACTCCAAGGTACCGAATTCAAATGTTGATTTGTCGCAGCGCTTCGCGCTCGACGTGCAGGGCTTCGACGGCCTGAAAGCACAGGCGGCCGCAGCACCGGGGCACGGACTCAAAGCGGTCGCGAAGCAGTTCGACGCTGTGTTCATGCAGATGATGCTCAAAAGCATGCGCGAGGCGACGCCTCAGGACGGGCCGCTCGATTCACGCGACGGCGCGCAGTTCACCTCGATGCTCGATGAGCAGCTCGCGCAATCGATGTCGTCGAAGGGAATCGGCGTGGCCAATGCGCTCATCACCCAGCTTTCGAGCAATGCGGGTGTAAAAGGCGGCGCCGGCGAGGCGGGCGCGCCGGGTGCGCTGGGCGGGGCCAGTGCGCTCGGTGGGGCGCGCGCGTTCGGCGGGGGAGGCGGGACCGACGGGGCCGACGATGGCGTGACGCTCAATGCGCTCGCGCGTGCGTACTCGAACGCGGCGGCCAACGGTTCGCTCTCGAAAGGCGCGGGCTACTCGGCGGCCAGCGCGCTCACGCCGCCGCTGCACGGCAGGGGCGCGTCACCGTCGGTCAATGCCTTCGTCGAAAAGATGGCGGCGTCGGCGCGGGCGGCGAGCGACGCGACGGGCATTCCGGCGCGCTTCATCATCGGCCAGGCCGCGCTCGAATCGGGCTGGGGCAAGAGCGAGATCCACAACCCGAACGGCACGCCGAGCCATAATGTGTTCGGCATCAAGGCGACCAAGGAGTGGGCCGGCAAAACGGTTTCCACGGTCACCACCGAGTACGTTCACGGCAGGCCGCGCAAAGTCGTCGAGAAATTCCGCGCCTACGATTCCTACACGGAGGCGATGACCGACTACGCCAACATGCTGCGCGGCAATCCGCGCTATGCGGCGGTCTGCAACCAGGCCCACGATGCGGCGAGCTTCGCCCACGCCATGCAGCGGTGTGGCTACGCGACCGATCCGCATTATGCGAGGAAGCTGATTTCGATCATCAAGCAGATGGTGTGACGCCGGACAATCACCGGGGCGCTTGCAAGCGCGGCGGGGCCACGCGAGAGGACGGTCGGTCAAAACCGCGCGGGCGCGGCGTGGCAGACGGCGTAAGGGCCATGTGGGGCGACGCCGGCAACTTCGCGTAGAAAAAGAATATTTCTGTCCTGGCTCTAAACTTTTGGCGTCCGATGCCGCTAATCAGTCAGTCCTTGATCGGATTTTTGTCATGAAATCCGAACGCGCGTGTGTCGGCGCCTTCCGGCACCGCGCCAACACGCATACGGCAACACAATGGATAACAATGAGTCGAACGCCTCGGCGGCCGAAGCCGGGGAACACGAGCTTGACTTCGCCCGGCGCAACCCGCTCGAGATCGGTGTGCAACTACGCAACCTGGGCAATCGTGGCGATTTCCTGACCGTTCAGTACAAAGGCGGTCAGCTCGTCACGCGCATTCTCGACGTCGATACGCGGGGGCGCACCTTTACGTTCGATTGGGGCTCGGTCCCGGAGCAAAACCGCAGCCTGCTCGCTTCGCCGGGCTGCACATTCCGCGCCTCGCCTGATGGCGTGCGCGTGGAGTTTACGACCGCCGCGCCGTCGGAAACGCAGCTCGGGGGCCGTGCCGCGTTTCAGGCGCCATTTCCCGAAGTGCTTTTTTATGTCCAGCGCCGCGAGTATTTTCGCGTTGATGCGCCGGTGCTCGACCCTTACTTTTGCCGCGGCAAGCTGCCCGAGGGCGCCGCTTTCCGCTTCGATATCCACGACCTGTCGCTTGGCGGCATCGGCCTGCGTACGACTGACGAGCGCGTCGCCGCGCTGCCGATGGGCGCCATGCTGCCGGACGTCGAGGTCAACCTGGGTGGCAACGGCACGCTTTCGCTCGATCTCGAACTCATTTCGCTGCGGGCGATTGATCTGCCCAACGGCGATAGGCGCTTTCAGCTGGGCATGCGGTTCGTGTCGCTGCCGGGCAGCGCCGAGAATACCCTGCAGCGGCTCATCACGCAGCTCGAGATGAAGCGGCGCTCCCTCGCGCGGGCTTAGCGAAGGGCGGGCGCCCTCAAATTTTCGGGGGCGCGGCCGATATACACCCAGGTTCGCGCAACGCGGTGGCGGCACCCGTGCCGTACACCCTTCAGGATGACGTATGTCCAACGATATCTTCAGCGTCGGCCGCTCGGGTCTCGCGGCTGCCCAGTGGGGCATGTCGACGACGAGCAACAACATCAGCAACGCGTCGACGCCCGGCTACTCGGCCGAGACGCCCGTCCTGGCGGAGGCGAACGGACAGTACACCGGCTCGGGCTACATCGGCGGCGGCGTGTCGACGGCCACCGTTCAGCGCAACTACAGCCAGTACCTATCGACCGAGCTCAATAACGCGCAGGCGACGAACAGCGCATTGAAGTCGAACTCCGAGTTCTCGGCGGAGCTGAACAACCTCGTCGGCAGCCCGACGGCCGGCATTTCCGCGGCGATGAACAAGTACTTCACGGGCCTGCAGGGCGTCGCCAACGATCCGAGCGATCTCGCCGCGCGCCAGACGGCGATCAGCGATGCACAGACGCTCGCCACGCAGCTCAACGCGGCCGGCGCGCAATACGATCAGCTGCGCACGGCCGTCAATCAGCAACTGACGTCGTCCGTCAATGAGATCAATTCGTACACATCGCAGATTGCCGATCTGAACCGTGAGATCGCCGGCGCGGACACGCAAGGCCAGCCGCCGAACCAGCTGCTCGACAAGCGAGACCAAATCCTGTCGAAGCTGTCGCAGCTCGTCGGCGTCTCGGTTGTGCAGAATTCGAGCGGCTACAGCGTGTTTCTCGGCAATGGCCAGCCGCTCGTCGTCGCGAGCCAGCGTTTTCAGCTCGGCACGGCCGTCGCGGGCGGCGACCCGAGCGAGCTCGCCGTCACCTACAACGGCGTCGGGGGCGCCAAGTCGAAAGGCCAGACCGAATACCTGACAAGCTCGGCGCTCGCGGGCGGTACCGTGGGCGGTCTGCTGACATTTCGCAGCAAGACGCTCGACCCGGCCCAAGCGCAGCTCGGCGCGATCGCAACGAGCTTTGCGTCGCAGGTGAACGCGCAGAACGCGCTCGGGCTCGACTTGCACGGCCAGACGGGCGGCAAACTGTTCGCGGTGGCAACGCCGGCTGTCTACTCCAGTCAGCAGAACACCGGCAACGCCACGTTGACGGCAACGCTTGCCGACCCGTCGCAACCAACCACCGACGATTACCGGCTCACGTTCGACGGCTCCAAGTACACGTTGACCGATGCGTCGACCGGCTCCACAGTGGGCAGCGCGGCTTCGATCAGTTCCACGAGCCCGGGCACGAAGATCGGCGGCCTCATGCTGCAGATTCCGTCGGGCTCGATGGCGAGCGGCGATTCGTTCACGATTGAACCGACGCGTGGCGCGCTCAATAGCTTCGCGCTCGCCACCACGAACGCATCGGCGATCGCGGCGGGCTCGCCGGTGCTCGCCTCGCCTTCGAGCACCAACACGGGTTCGGCGACGATCACGCAAGGCGCGGTCACCGCCGGCTACTCGATCCCTTCGAAAATCACGCTGACCTTCGATGCGAAAACGGGAACGCTCTCAGGCTGGCCCGCAGGCGCGAGCGTCTCGGTCAACGGCAGGACGCCGGGCACGGCGGTAACGGCCGCGACGGCCATTCCGTACCAAGCGGGCGATACCTACACGATCGATTTCGGTTCATCGAAATCAGTCCCCAACGCGGTCAGCTTCACGATAAGCGGCGCGCCGGCCAATGGCGACACGTTCACCATCGCGCCGAACACGGGCACCAACGACGGGCGCAACGCGCTTGCGATGTCGAAGCTGGTATCGAAGGCTTCGTTTGCGAACGGTGCGACGCTAACGGGGGCCTACGCGAACTATGTGAACAACATCGGGAATGCGGCAGCCCAGCTCCAGTCGGCCAGCACGGCCCAAACGGCCCTCGTCTCGCAGATTACGGCGGCGCAGCAGTCGGTTTCCGGGGTCAACCTCGACGAAGAGGCATCGAACCTGATGCAGTATCAGCAGCTCTATCAGGCGAACAGCAAGGTGATTCAAACCGCCGATGCGATGTTCCAGACCCTGATGGGCATCTTCCGATAAAGGTCCATCGATGCGTATCTCGACTGCCCAGTTTTACAACCAGAGCGTCCAGACGATGGACAATCACCAAAGCCAGCTCAATCAGCAATACCAGCAGATTTCGAGCGGGCAGGGACTGCAGACGCCGGCCGACAATCCGCTTGGTGCCGCGCACGCCGTGCAGCTGACGTCGACTTCCGCCGCGCTCGCGCAATATTCGACGAATCAGACCGCGGCGCTTTCGTCTTTGCAACTCGAAGACAAGACGCTCAGCAGCGTGACGGGCGTGATGCAAAGCGTCAGCTCGCTGATCGTGCGCGCCGGCGACGGCACGCTGGAGGATACGGACCGGGCGGCGATCGCGAAGACGATGCAGGGCTATCGCGACCAGCTGCTCACGCTCGCGAACACGAGCGATACGACTGGGCACTACGTGTTTTCAGGCTTTCAATCGTCGACGGCGCCGTTCACGAACAACCCGGCCGGCGGCGTGCATTATCTGGGCGACAACGGCGTTCGCACCATTCAGGTTGCCGATACGCGCCAGATTGCGACGAACGACAGCGGCGCGAGCGTTTTCCTCTCGGTGCCGGCGGTGGGCACATCGTCCGTCGCCGCGGGCTCATGGCGCAATAGCGGTACCGGGGCGATCGCCCAGCCGGCCATCCGAGACCCGGCCGCCAAGACGAACAGCGACCGCTACACGATCACAATCGGCGGCACGGCAAGCGCGCCGACTTACTCGATCACGGACGAGACGACAGGGGACACCACGCCCGCGGCGGCATTCAGCGCGGCTTCGCCCATCAAGCTCGGCAGCGGCATGGCGGTGACGCTTTCGGGCAAGCCGAATCCGGGGGACACGTTTTCGGTGACCCCATCGACGACCCCCACGAACAGCAGCCTGTTCCAGACAATCGACTCCATCATCGCGGCGCTTCAGTCGCCGGTTCAGAACAATACGGCTGCGCAGGCGTCACTCTCCAACGAACTGGCGGCGGGCTTGACCCGCTTTCACAACTCGCTGACGGCCATCACGGTGGTGCAGGCGTCGGTGGGCGGCCGCGAACAGGAACTGCAGGCGTTGCAATCGACGACGCAGAACAACTCGCTGCAAACGCAAAGCGACTTGTCGAGCGTCACCGGCCTCGACATGGTGTCGGCGATCAGCAACTTCGAGCTCACGCAAAACACGCTGCAGGCGGCGCAGCAGAGCTTCGCCAGAATCGAGGGCATGTCGCTGTTCAAGTACTTGTGAATTGGGCTGTGAGTTGAGGTTGTGAACTGAGGTGTCAGTCAGCGACATCCGGTCCGGCGTGAATGCGCTCGAGATCAGCTCGCGCTCCATTTCGGTGAGGCTGGCAATCAACGCTCAGTCCCATCGCCGTTGCGGTCTACATCGTCAGCGCCCTGGCGCACGGCGGGCAGTAGTTTCAGCAACGCCGGCAGCGCCGTCTGTACTGTCTCCCACACCAGATCGAGGTTGATGTCGAAGTAGCCGTGAGCGATGCGGTTTCGCATGCCGCGCATGCTGCGCCACGGCACTCGCCCGTGCGCCTGCGTGAATTCGGCGTAGCTATCCATCACCTTCGTGGCGGCCTCGCCGATAATGATGAGGCTCATAATGACCGCCTGCTGGGTGCGCTTGTCGTCAAGGAAGTCGGCTTTGCCCAGGCTTTCCACGAAGGCGCACGCATCCGTTGCTGCCTGCTGCATGTGATCGAGGTAGTCGGCAAGGCGATTCTCGCTCATACCGGCTGCGCCTCTGCGAGCACCTTAGCCCGGAACTTCGGTGGCAGGTCGGCCGGGGTCAACAGATCGACGTGGATGCCGAGCAGCGATTCCAGCTCGACTTGCAGGCCGCCCAGGTCGAATAGCGTTGCGCCGGGCAGCGCATCGACCAGCAGATCGAGGTCGCTGCCGTCCTGGTCGGTACCGCGAAGCACCGAGCCGAATACACGCGGATTCGCCACGCGAAAGCGGCTCGCCACTTCACGAACGGCACTTCGCTTGAGGTCAAGCACGAGTGAGGGTCGCATGCGCACCTTTCCTTATCGAAACTCATCAAAAATGGTAAGCGTTCAAGAATATTATTCCAAGAACCATTTTCGAGAGTCACGACACCTTGATTTCGCGTGCCGCACCGGATGGTCGGGCTTATCGCAAACCTACGATTTTTTCCATTTTCTGGGCGACCTCTACCGCAGCGGCCGAGAGGAGCGACGACGGGCTCGCGCGTTATCGAAGCCCGCTGGCTACGCGGCCCATCTCGTCCACGCCCATGTCGAACAGCCGGGCGAAGAACGGAATCATGTTGGGCAGCATCAGCTGCACGAGCAGCAAGCCGACGAGCAGCGTGACCGAAAAACCGATCTGGAATACGCCGATCTGCGGCGCTGCGCGGTTGAGGATGCCGAGCGAGAGGTTGGCGATGAGCAGCGCGACGACAACGGGCAAGGCGAGCAGCAGCCCAGCCGAGAATATCGCCCCGCCCCATTGAGCGAGCGTTCGGAAGCCGGGGGCGCCGAACCCTCCCGCCCCGATCGGTACTGACTGGAACGAGTCGACGAGCGACACGATGACTTGGAGATGGCCGTCGAGCGTGAGGAAGGTGAGCATCGCGATCGTGCTCAAGTAGCGCGAGACGACTTCGGCTGACGAGTTCGAACCCGGATCGAAGAAGGTCGCGAAGCCGAGCCCCATTTGAAGGCCGATGATTGCGCCGGCCATGTCGACGGCCGCGAAGACGAGCTGCATGGTGAGCCCGAGCGCCGCGCCGACCACGATCTGATTCACCATGATCCAGACACCCGACGCCGAGAATACGGTGACTTGCGGCAGGGGGCCTAGCGTCGGCGCGACGATCAGCGCGAGAAACGCGGCGAGTCCGATCTTCACGCGCGCCGGCACCGACGACTGACCGATCACCGGCGCCGTCGCCACGAGCGCCGCGATGCGCACGAACGGCCAGAGGAACGCCGTGAGCCAGGCGTTCAGCTGCGCGTAGGTGACTGTGAACATCGATTTGTCGCTCCCTCTTGCATCATGCCCGGGTGCCCGTGCCGTGGTGCGAACCGGAGCGAGGCCGCCGCGCGCGCGAGACCACGGCTGCGGGCTTGCCTCAACCCGCGAGCGAGGGGATGCTCGTGAGCGTCTGGCGCAGGTAGTCGAGCGCGATCGTGAGCATCCAGGGGCCGGCGATGACGAGCGTAAGCGCGACGGCGACGAGCTTGGGAATGAACGAGAGCGTCGATTCGTTGATTTGCGTGGCGGCCTGAAAAAAGCTCACGAGCAGGCCGACGACAAGCGAAACGATGAGCGGAGGGGCGGTCAGAAGCAGCGCGACATACATCGCGCGGTGTGCGAGCGTCAGGACGGATTCCGGAGTCATGCGTCGGTTCCTGCATCAAGTGAAGCTTTGGGCGAGCGAGCCCAGCAGCAGCTGCCATCCGTCGACAAGCACGAACAGCATCAATTTGAACGGCAGCGAGATCGTCACCGGAGAGACCATCATCATGCCCATCGACATCAGCACGCTTGCCACCACCATGTCGATGATCAAAAACGGAATGAAGATCGTGAAGCCGATCTGAAAGCCGGTTTTTAGCTCGCTCGTGACGAACGCCGGCACGAGCAGCGAGAGCGGCACGTCCTCCGGGCCTTGCATCGGCGGCGCATGCGAAATGCGGGCGAAAAGGGCGAGATCGGATTCGCGCGTCTGTCGCAGCATGAACGTCTTGAACGGCGCAACGCCGCGCTGAACGGCCGTCTCCATGGGCAGCGTTCCGTCGGCGAAAGGTTTGTAGCCGTCGTTGTAGGCCTGGTTGAGCACAGGCGACATGACGAACAGCGTCAGGAAGAGCGCGAGGCCGACGAGCACCTGATTCGGCGGCGTCGTTGCCGTGCCGAGCGCCTGACGCAGCAGCGAGAGCACGATGATGATGCGTGTGAAGCTCGTCATCATCAGCACCATCGCCGGGAGAAACGACAGCATCGTGAGCAGCAACATCGTCTGCACGCTCAGCGAGTAGGTCGTGCCGCCGTTCGGCCCGGGGCTCGTCGTGAACGCCGGCAGCCCCGTGGCCTGGGCGAAGGACGAGGACGGCGCAACCGTCAGCAGCAGAAGGAAGAGCGCGGGAAATATCGACGACGCGTTGAGCGACGCGGCTCTGGACGACGCGGCTCGCACGAGCCGCATAGCCCGACCAATCAGGCACGACGACATTTACTTGTCTCCGCCTGAGGGCCGGAAAAGGCGCTTCTTCGTCTCGGCCGCGAGTGCGGCGCGAAAACGAGCGCCGAAGGTGCCCGGCAACGTGGCGTACGCAGCGCTTTGCGCGTCTGAAGCTCCGGGGCCACCGAGGCCACCGAGGCCGCCTGCGCTTGGCGGTGCCGCCGGCGAGACATTCCCGGAGCCGGCCGGCAGCGTATGTAAGAGCCGGACATTGCCGGGTGCGGCGCCGAGCACGAGCCAGGTGTCGCCGATTTCAACGACGGCCACGCGCTCCTTGCCGCCGAGCGACAAGCCGCCGACAGTCTTCAGCACATTGCCGCGCCCGGACGGCTGCAGGCCCAAGCGGCGCGCGATCCACGCGCACGCAAACACGAGGCCCACCACGACGCCGAGTGCGACGATCGTCTGCAACACCGCGCCGAAGCCGATGGCGGGCGCTGCGGTGCCGACGCCCACACTCGAGGCGATGCGCGCCGCGTTATTAACGGCGTTCAAATCCGCTGCCAGCGCGGATAACGGCGCGGCGGTGAGCGCCGCCGCACCGAGCATGAACGCCACCGCCGCGGCCGCGCGTACGGTCGGCGCCGTGGGGTGGCGCGGCGTCTTCTTCACCGGTTCAGTTTCCGAATGCGTTCGGCCGGCGTGATGATGTCGGTCAACCGGATGCCGAACTTGTCGTTGACGACGACGACTTCGCCCTGCGCGATGAGGCAGCCATTGACGAGCACGTCCATCGGTTCGCCGGCCAGGCCGTCGAGTTCGACCACCGAGCCCTGCGCAAGCTGCAGCAGGTTGCGAATCGCGATCTTCGTGCGCCCGAGCTCCACCGTCATCTGTACGGGGATGTCGAGAATCATCTCGATGTCGTTGCGCGTCGAGGCCGGCTGAACTTTCGAAAGCGGCTGAAACACACCGGCCGCGGCGGCGGGCGCAGCGTTCGAATTCTGTTCCGCGAGCGCGCTCGCCCAGTCGTCGAGGCTCGTCTCGCCAACGTCGCTCTGAGTAGCGGCTGTGGCGGCCTGCCGGGTTTCGGCTTCCCAACCGCCCTCGTTCGGCGTCGCGTTCAGATCACTCATATCCACCTTCCTTCATCGTATCGGTCGCGCTGATCATTTGCTGCACGCGCAACGCGTATTGCCCATTGAAAATCCCGTAGCCGCATTCCATGACGGGCACGCCGTCGACTTTCGCGGTGATGTGCTCGGGGATGTTGATCGGCAGCACGTCGTTGACGCGCATGTTGAGAATGTCCTCGAAGGTCACCGGGATCTCGGCGAGATTGGCTGTCAGCACCACCTCGGCGGCCTGCACCTGCTGGGAGAGCACGCGCACCCAGCGCCGGTCGACTTCGAGCGCTTCGCCCTGGATCGGCGAGGAGAGCACGTCGCGAATCGGTTCGATCATCGAGTACGGGAAGCAGATATGGAGCGTGCCCCCCGTAGTCCCGAACTCGATCGAAAACTGCGTGACGATGACGATTTCGTTCGGCGTTGCGACGTTGGCGAACTGCGTGTGCATTTCGGAGCGCATGAACTCGAACTGCAACGGCCGCACGCTTTTCCACGCCGCGGCGTAATGCTCGAAGACGAGATTGAGCAGCTTGCCGATGATGCGCTGCTCGGTGGCCGTGAAGTCGCGTCCCTCGACGCGCGTATGAAAGCGACCGTCGCCGCCAAACAGATTGTCGACGACGAAGAACACGAGGTTCGGATCGAAGACGAAAAGCGACGTGCCGCGCAGCGGCTTCACGTGCACCAGGTTCAGGTTCGTCGGGATGGGCAGGTTACGCGTGAATTCGCTGTACTTCTGCACCCTCACCGGGCCGACGGAGATCTCCGCCGTACGGCGCATGAAGTTGAAGATGCCAAGCCGCATCAGGCGCGCGAAACGCTCGTTGATGATTTCGAGTCCCGGCATCCGGCCGCGGACGATGCGCTCCTG
>JAXDQB010000581.1:0-5446 GCA_034668065.1 Paraburkholderia sp. | reverse complement strand
CCAGCACTGAATCAGAATCAGGAAACAAGGCGGTCACGATGAACGAGCAGCATTTGATCGAGATGGCGAACCGCATCGGCGAGTTCTTCGAATCGATGCCCGATCACGACGAAGCGCTCGCCGGCATCGCCGATCACATTCGGCGCTTCTGGGAGCCGCGCATGCGGCGGGCAATTCTGCGGGTGCTTGACACGGACGACGCGCGCGCGTTGCGCGAAATCGTTCGAGATTCGCTCGGAAGCTATAGGGCCGAACTAACGCCCGCAACTTGAGGCCTGTTCGCGCGACGCATCACGATTTTTTGGGCTCGATGATAGGGTACGACACATGAAGATTTGCGTTTATGGCGCCGGGGCGATCGGCGCGTACATGGGTGCTCAGCTCGCGCTGGTTGGCGCCGACGTTAGTTTCATCGCACGAGGTCCGCACCTCGCAGCGATGCAGAAAAACGGCGTTCGTCTACAAGTGGACGGCACTGAGCGTGTCGTCAACGTTCGATGCACGGCGGATCCACGCGAACTCGGACAGCAGGACTACGTAATCATCGCGCTCAAGGCACACTCGGTGCCGGGCATCGTCGATGCGATCCAGCCCTTGCTCGGTCCGGACACTGCGGTCGTGACGGCCGTCAACGGCATTCCATATTGGTACTTTTATCGCCACGGCGGGGACTTTTCCGGTACCAAGCTCGACAGCGTCGATCCAGGCGGTAAGCAATGGAACGTGCTTGGACCGGAACGTGCCATCGGATGCGTCCTTTATCCGGCGGCGGAGATCGTCGAGCCGGGCGTCATTCGTCATGTGTACGGCAAGAAATTCCCCATTGGCGAGCCAAGTGGCGAGCGCACCGAACGTATCGTGAAGCTTCACGAGATCATGGAGGCCGCGGGCTTCGACGCGCCGATTCGCGACAACATTCGCGACGAAATCTGGCTGAAGCTATGGGGCAACCTCTGCTTCAATCCGATCAGCGCGCTCACTCACGCAACACTCGACGTGATCACCAGCGATCCGGGTACCCGTGCCGTCTCGCGCACGATGATGCTGGAAGCGAAGGCGATCGCCGATCGCTTCGGTGTGCATTTTCGCGTCGACGTGGAAAGGCGCATCGATGGAGCAGGGGCCGTCGGCGCGCATAAGACCTCCATGCTGCAGGATCTCGAGCAGGGCCGCCCCATGGAGATCGATCCGCTGCTGACGGTCGTGCAGGAAATGGGGCGGCTGGTCAAGCAGCCCACGCCCATCATCGATACTGTGTTGGCTCTGATCAAGCTAAGAGAGCGCACCGCTCAACAGGCGTGAGCCCATCGCGCAACGAGCGGGGAACTCCAAAAAGAAAAAGGCGGTCGGCGCGGCCTCGCGCCCGACTCAGCCCGTCGATGCGCTTACTTGTGTTTCCCATGTAGTCCGATGCCCCAGCCCGCGGTGGAGCCAGCGCCGGTGGGGTATCCTGTCAGCTCGTAACGCGCTCTCACCGATACGGTGGAGGAAATCGAAGTCATCGGGCTGCGCAAGCTTCTGCGCCTCGGTGACGCTCTCGGTGAAGGCATCCCAGGACATGACGGCCTCAATGGCGGCGAACGGGTCAAGGCCCGATTGCTTGGCGTAGATCAGCGCCTGGCGATGCGCGCTGCTGCAGGCGATCAGCGCGCCCGCATGGAGGACGGCTTTCGACGGCATGCAACCCACGCGGGCACACATCGTCCCCAGCGGTCCGTGATCGATCAGCACAAAGGATTTCTGCGCGGCCTTGACTTCGCGCACGGCGGCGAGACCTGCAGTGCCCGCACCCAGAATCGCCACGTCAAGTATTTGCCATAACCGGTTCTCGTTGAAATTCAGGAAGAGCATGGGCGGATGAAGCCGCCGGATATCTCATGCAGTTGCATAGACGTGACCCTGCGCGGTCGATCTGCGCGCTGCAAAGGACGCGTGAAAGACACCGTGGGCTCGTACTTTTCCCGTAGCTCGCGCTTCAGGAGGTTCGGGCACAGTAACTGCGACGACATTTGAGCAGTTAATGCGTAGATGTTTCTCCTCCTAGCGATTACTTTCCCGACTGCCCATGCAGCTGCCGATTTTCCGACCGGAAGGCCTCTCAGATGCTCCATGGATTCGACGCGTTTCTGATCGCCCGAGCGCAGTTTGCTTTCACAATCGCCTTCCACATCATTTTCCCCGCCCTCTCCATCGGACTGGCGAGCTACCTTGCGGTACTCGAAGCGCTTTGGCTTTTCACCGGGCGCCAGGTCTACATCGCCGTATTCCGGTTCTGGCTGAAGGTCTTTGCCCTGGTGTTCGGGATTGGCGTCGTGTCAGGCGTTGTCATGTCGTATGAGTTCGGTACAAACTGGGCGGCGTTTTCCTATCGTGCCGGACCAGTCGTCGGGCCGTTAATGGGTTACGAGGTCCTGACGGCTTTTTTCCTCGAATCCGGTTTTCTCGGCGTCATGCTTTTCGGTATGAATCGGGTGGGGAAGGGACTGCATTTTCTCGCAACGCTGCTCGTTGCTCTGGGAACGCTCGTGAGTGCGTTCTGGATCATTGCGGTGAATTCATGGATGCAGACGCCGCAAGGTTTCTCGATGGTGGGTGGCCGCTTTTTTCCGCTCAGCTGGGTTCAGATCATTTTCAATCCGTCGTTCCCGTACCGGCTCGTTCACATGGTCCTGGCGGCCTATCTGAGCGTAGCTTTCCTGGTTGGCGCGGTGGGCGCATTTCATCTGCTGCGCGACAGACAGAATGAATGCTGTCGCCTGATGGTCTCAATGGCCATGTGGATGGCGTGCATCGTCGCGCCCGTCCAGATCCTCGCGGGCGACGCGCACGGTATCAACACCCTGAAGTATCAACCTGCGAAGATTGCAGCGCTTGAGGGCGACTGGCATTCCCAGGCGGGGCAACCACTCATTCTTTTCGGTTTGCCCGACATGAAGCATGAACGGACCGACTTCGCGCTTGAAGTGCCTCACCTTGGCGCAATAATTCTCACGCACACCTGGAATGGGTCGATCAAAGGACTGGCAGAGTTCCCTCCGCGGGATCGCCCCTATTCGCCCGTCGTCTTCTGGGCTTTCAGGATCATGGTCGGTCTGGGGCTTCTCATGGCGATGCTCGGCATTGGCAGTCTTGTGTTGCGCTGGCGCCGCGCGCTGTTCAGTGCATCATGGTTTCACCGCGCGATGGTGGCGATGGGACCCTCCGGCGTAATCGCCCTTCTGTGCGGTTGGACCGTAACGGAAGTAGGACGTCAACCTTTTACGGTGTATGGACTGCTGCGGACCGCCGACAGCATCTCTCCGATCGGCGCCCCCGGCGTAATTGTGTCGCTGGCTTCGTTCGGTGTCGTCTACCTGACCGTGTTCGGTGCAGCCATTCTCTATATTCTGCGGTTGGTTTCCCGGGCGCCCACCCTCGCGGAAGCAGGTACGCCAAAAGACAAACCCATGCGTAGTGCCGGCATCATGCCTGGTCCCGCGCAGAAGGCAGACGACGATGCGACCGCGAGGAATGAACGATGACTCCAGCGCACCTTGATCTCGCGCTGATCTGGGCGGCAATCATTGCGTTTGCCGTGCTCGCGTATGTCCTGCTCGACGGCTTCGACCTCGGTGTCGGCATTCTTTTTCTGGTCGAGCACGGTGATCAGGACCGGGACGTCATGGTTAACTCGATTGCGCCGGTCTGGGACGGCAACGAGACATGGCTGGTGCTGGGAGGTGGGGGCCTGTTCGCGGTTTTTCCGCTTGCGTATGCCGTTATCCTCCCGGCGCTCTATCCGCCGATCATTGCCATGCTGCTTGCGCTCGTATTCCGAGGCGTCGCGTTCGAGTTCCGCTTCCGGGCGACCGGGCGCGGGCGAACGGCGTGGGATGTTGCATTTTTCGGCGGTTCAGCGATTGCTGCGCTCTGTCAGGGCCTCGCGCTTGGCGGAATCCTTCAGGGCATTCATATTGAGGGCGACGCCTACGCGGGAGGATGGTGGGACTGGCTGAACGGATTCACAATTCTTTGCGGGCTGGCGCTTGTGACTGGTTATGCCCTGCTGGGTGCCTGCTGGCTGATCTGGCGCACGGAGGGCTCGCTACGGCAACGCGCCGTGCGGCATGCGCGCACGCTTGCGGTTGCAGTCATTGCCCTGATCGTGGTGGTGACGCTCTGGACTCCGATGCTTGACGGTGTGTTGTCTCGCCGATGGCTTCGATGGCCGGATCTGCTATTTACCGCGCCGGTGCCCGTGCTGCTCGCGATTCTCGTGATCGGGTTCTGGCGCAGCCTGTCCTCGCGCTGGCATGTGCTGCCGCTCCTGTGTGCGTACGGGATCTTTGTCCTTTGTTATGGCGGCCTGCTCATTAGCCTTTTTCCCTATCTGGCTCCTCCGTCGGTGACGTTCCGCAATGCGGCTGCGCCGGCTGACAGCCTTGGATTTCTGCTGGTCGGTGCGGCTATCACCATACCGGTGATCCTTGCTTACACAACGTTTTCGTACAGCGTTTTTCGAGGAAAGATCCGCCACGGTGAGGGGTATCACTGACATGTGGCGACGTTTTGCGTGGTTTGCGGGTCTGTGGGCTTCCGGCGTGTTAGTCGTGGCCACCGTGGCGGGTATTCTGCGGCTCGTGCTGCGCTAGCTCGTCTGCGCTGGCAAGCCTGGCTCTGCCGCGCAGGCGCTGGGCGACCAGCCATCCGGCTGGCGGATTCTGTCCGGCTGGGCACTGGCCGTTGAGTACCTCTCAGGTGAAACCATGAACCGATCTTCTGAATGCAACTGTCGTCGTACATTCGCTTCCTCGCTTCTGAAAGGGGCATTATTGCTGCCCTTTTTCAGTCTGCTGACGCGGCAGGCGGCTGCGCAGGACAAGGCCGAAGTACCCACCCCCGGCCCTAAACGAACGATTGAGAGTCATGTGCTCGACACCGGTGCCGGCGTTCTCCAAAGCAAAAAGCCGATTGACGCGATGAGTGAGTATCTGAATGGCTTCCACTTCTACGCGGATGATACGGGACGGCAGGTCGAGGCGAACCATTTCTGCACGCACCTTACCGAGGATTTCCATCAGTGCGTGATCTATGACTCCAATCAGCACAACGCCAAGCTGATTGGCCTCGAGTACATCGTCAGCGAGCGCGTATTCAGATCGTTACCTGATGATGAGAAGCGTTTGTGGCATGGCCACAACTATGAGGTGAAATCCGGTGAGCTGGTGGCACCGCGGGTGCCGAACGTGGCCGAGCACGCTTTCATGAAGGATCTGGTGACAACCTACGGGAAGACCTGGCATACGTGGCAGATAGATCGTGACAAGAGCTTTCCTTTTGGTATTCCTCAGTTAATGATGGGGTTCACCCGGGATGGGCAGGTGAACGCCTCCATGGTTCAGGATCGTGACCGGCGCTTCAAGGTGTCCTCCGTGGCCGAAAAGAAGAATCGCGCGGATATCCCAAC
>JAXDQB010000580.1:0-2642 GCA_034668065.1 Paraburkholderia sp. | reverse complement strand
GATAGTTGCGGTGGAAGTGGACGTTGACCGAGCAGTCGTAAGCCTCCGCCGTGCTTTCGGCAATTTTCCGCATGCGCGCTTCGATCAGATCGAGCGTTTCGGTCGTGAAAGTACGTACTGTGCCTGCGAGCCACGCATCATTTGGAACGACATTGACCGCATCGCCGGCATGAATTTGTGTGATCGAAAGCACGGCCGTATCCAGCGGCTTCTTGTTCCGCGTGATGATGCTCTGCAGCCCATTAGCGATCTGCACGGCGGTAAAGACCGGGTCCCGCCCATTGTGCGGCAGCGCTGCATGAGAGCCGACGCCTTTGATTTCAATGCGGAATTCGTTGCTCGACGCCATGATCGGGCCTTCGGTCACGCCGAATTTCCCCGCAGGCATGCCGGGCCAGTTGTGGACGCCGAATACTGCATCAACCGGAAACTTGGTGAACAGTCCATCGTCGATCATGGCCTGGGCGCCCGCGCCTCCTTCTTCGGCCGGCTGAAAAATGAAGACGATCGTGCCATCGAAATCGCCGTGTCTGGCGAGATGTCGCGCTGCGCCGAGAAGCATCGCTGTGTGCCCATCGTGGCCGCACGCGTGCATTTTCCCTTCGTTTTTCGACCGGTGTTCGAAGCTGTTCAGCTCCTGGATCGGCAGCGCATCCATGTCGGCACGCAGGCCGATTGAGCGTGCACCGTTACCGCGCCTGAGCACGCCAACCACGCCTGTCTTACCCAACCCACGGTGGGTTTCTACGCCCCACGACTCTAGCGATCGCGCGACCAGATCCGCAGTCCCGGTTTCCTCGTATCGCAGTTCGGGATGGGCGTGGATCGTTCGTCGAAGAGTCTGAATTTCTCCGTGGGCAGCTTGAATTTCAGGGATCAGTTTCATAATAGAGTGCCGATGCGCTTGCGCTTTGACTTGCATGGAATCGCTCGGGCGACGTACGCCCGGACGCAGTGGTACCGATTCTACGCCGAAGCCTTTTTGGCGGCAGCATGCAGGCAACCGCAGAAGACGTAATAAAATTCGGCGTTACGTCCCGCTAACCGTCCTCTCAATGGTTTTCCCGATGAACGCTCCGACCGAATTTGCTCGTGCCGTGTGTCCGCACGACTGCCCCGACACCTGTGCGATGCGTGTCACAGTGGATGGCGGTCGGGCTATCAAAGTCGTCGGCGATCCAGACCATCCTCCGACCCAAGGCGCGCTGTGTACCAAGGTCAGCCGCTACGCAGAGCGAGTGCACCATCCGCAACGCCTGACTACGCCAATGAAGCGCGTTGGCCGCAAGGGCGAAGGCCGCTTTGAACCGATTAGCTGGGAGCAAGCGTTCGCGTTGGGCGCACGGCGTCTTTCCGAAATTGCGAGCCGTGCGCCGGAGGCCATCGTGCCGTACAGCTACGCCGGTACGATGGGACTCGTCCAGGGCGACAGCATCGCGCAACGGTTTTTTCATAAGCTCGGCGCATCGCAACTGGATCGCACGATTTGCGCAGCGGCCGGCGCCGCGGGCTTGAAATACACCTATGGCGCGAGCATCGGCATGCTCACCGAGTTCTTCGACGAGAGCGAGGTCATCCTGATCTGGGGCTCGAATCCAGTCGCGTCCAACCTGCACTTCTGGACGCGTGCCCAGCAAGCCAAGCGGCGAGGCGCGCGCCTCATTGCGATCGACCCGTACCGCTCGCTGACCGCGGAGAAGTGCCATCAGCACATTGCCTTGAAGCCGGGCACCGACGGCGCGTTGGCGCTCGGCATGATGAATGTGCTGATCTCCGAAGACTTGCTGGATCACGCTTACATCGGCGCGCATACGCTGGGCTTCGCCGAACTTAAAGCCCGGGCGCTCGAATATCCGCCGTCGCGCGTCGCAGAGATTTGCGGCATTGAAGAGCAGGTGATCGTCGATCTCGCGCGACTTTACGGAACTACCAGGAAGGCGGCGATCCGCATGAACTACGGCTTGCAAAGAGTGCGCGGCGGCGGCAACGCAGTGCGCGCGATCGCGTGCCTGCCGTCGCTAACCGGTGCATGGCGCGAGCGCGCGGGGGGCGCTTTGCTGTCGTCGTCCGGTTGGGCGCCGATCGACTCGCATGCTCTGCAGCGTCCGGATCTGATGCCCGGCTGGCCCACGAAGCCAAGCCGCGTGATCAATATGAATGCGATCGGAGACGCGTTGCTTCATCAGGGCGATCCCGTGTTTGGTCCGAAGATCGAAGCGATCGTCGTTTATAACTCCAACCCCGTCGCAGTGGCGCCTGACTCGGAGCGCGTCGCGGCAGGCTTCGCACGCGAAGACCTGTTCACGATCGTCCTCGAGCATTTCCGGACCGACACCGCGGACTACGCCGATCTGCTCCTCCCTGCAACGACGCAGCTCGAGCACCTCGATGTGCACAAGTCGTACGGCCACACGCACGTCATGGTCAACTTCCCGGCGATTGAGCCGGTGGGCGAGGCACGTCCAAACACGGAGATCTTCCGCGGCCTCGCGCGTCAGATGGCGCTCGACGACCCGGCGCTGTTCGAGAGCGACGAGGCGGTCGCGCGTGACGCGTTCCGTTGGCAAGACAAGACGCTTGAAGGCATGAATTGGGACGCGCTCAAGCAAACCGGCTGGGCAAAGCTGAATGTTCCCGACGCG
>JAXDQB010000579.1:0-6867 GCA_034668065.1 Paraburkholderia sp. | reverse complement strand
GGCCCCACCTGAGCGGCTCCCATCATCATTTGTGATTGCTGCTCGACGCCGGTCAGACGGCTGTTGGAGAATGGGTTTTACGGCCTGATCGGCCATGGCGTGGCCGCGCGGGGCGGCTCGTGGTCTTGTGTCCGCTGTCTGTGTCCGCATTACGAGCGGAATGCACAAAACGAACCGGGCGCCGCCTGCAGGTGCATCAAGATATTGGACGCTGCCGCCGTGCAGATTCAAGATGTCGTGGACGATTGCGAGGCCCAGGCCCGCACCCGATTCGACGCCTTCGTCAGCCGAGTTGGTCCTGTCGCCGCGAAAGAATCGCTTGAAAAGATCCGTCTGCAGTGTCACGGGCACGCCGGAGCCGTTGTCCTCGACGGCGATCTGAGCGAGCGCTGCGCCGTCGCGCACTTGTGTCCGCGTGACCGTTACGGTGATACGCCCGCCGTCGGCGCGGGCCGCAGGCACGTATTTCAAAGCATTGTCGAGCAGGTTCGCGATGACTTCGCGCAGCAACACAGCGTTGCCGCGCACGACGAGCTGAGTTTCGTTGTTCGGATCGTCTAGCCGCTGAAAGCCGAGGTCGACACCGGCCGCAAGCGCACGCGGCACCCATTCGGCGCCGGTCTCGAACGCTAGCGCGGCAATATCGACATCGATAAAACGCGCCGTTTGTGCGCCTGGTTCTGCTCGCGCGAGCGAAAGCAACTGATTCGACAGCCGCACCGCCCTGTCGGCTGCCGCGAGCAGCTCGCGCACGGCCGTAAGCGTCTGGTTGCCATCGCGTGCACTTGCCGCCTGTTCGGCATGGAGTTTCACCGCGGTAAGGGGGGTACGCAGTTGATGGGCGGCATCGGCAATGAACTTGCGCTGGGCGTCGAGCGCCGACTTCAGCCGATCCAGCAGCGCGTTCAACGCACTCGTGAGTGGACGGATCTCCATCGGCACATGCGTTTCGTCGACCGGCTCCAGCGACATGTGCGTCTGCTGGTTCAGCGAATCGGCGAGTGTCGTCAGAGGGCCCAGCTGTTGATTGACGACGCGCCAGACGATGCCCCAGCCGGCGAACAGCAGCAACAGCAGGGGCATCATGATGGCGACGAGAAATTCAGCAGCGATTCGGTAGCGATGGCGTAGCGGCTGGGCGACTTCGACAACCATCGGATTACCGTCGGGCTGCGTCACCCGCACCTGAGCGACGCGCATGCGCATGCCGCGATGCCGCGCTTCAAAAACATAGACGAAGTGCGTTTTGCGTACGCTACTGCCGAAAAGTGGCAGGTCGGGGTCCCCTGCGAGCTCGTGTTTGCCGTCGCTGATGCGGTAGATGAGGTTATCCGCGGGATCGGAGAACATTGCGCGCGCAAGCGGCGGCACTGAGACCCGCGCGTTGGGCCCGGCCATCTGGATTTGCTTGGACATGGCCGTTGCCAGATCGCCGAGCGACCGATCGATCACGTGTTGCGTGTATTGCCAGGCAAGCCAATAGGCGATGAGGCCGCTCATCAAGGCGAGCAGGGACAGCGGCCCCGCAAGGCGCCGTAGCAGTGAACGGCGCAGACTCGTCGCAGCGGGGTGAGGCATGATTGCTCGGATGAAAGAGAAGAACGGTACGCGCGCCCTCTGGCAACTTGGCAACTTGGCTGCCTAGAGGCATTCCCTGTGGCCTAGCGGCCTTCAGGTCGGCAGCGCCTAGCCACGCGCCGCATTGAGTGGGGCGTGAAGCTTTGCGCTGCTGCGCCGTTCATGATGG
Organism: Paraburkholderia sp.; assembly: GCA_034668065.1. Taxonomy (GTDB): domain Bacteria; phylum Pseudomonadota; class Gammaproteobacteria; order Burkholderiales; family Burkholderiaceae; genus Trinickia. The sequence goes on along the minus strand of JAXDQB010000579.1, from coordinate 5,120 downwards.
CTGACGAATCTCTTGCAGCAAATAACCGAAGCCGCGCACCGTCACGATTTCAACGCGGCAGTTTTCCAGCTTCTTGCGCACGCGGTGAACGTAGACCTCGATCGCGGTGTCGCCGAGATCGCCGCCAAAATGTGTCAGGTGGTCTTGCAGCTGCGCCTTGCTGACGACGCGTCCGTGGCGCATCAGCAGCATCTCGAGGACGGCGAACTCGCGCGGCGACAGCTCCAGCGGCTTGTCCTCGTTGAAGATGCGGCGATCGACACCGGACAGGCGCACGCCGCCGAGCGACACTTCGGGCCGGGGCATGTCGCTGTGCGGACCGCTTCTGCGCATCACGGCGCGAATTCGCGCTTCGAGCTCGGCTGGCTCGAATGGCTTCAGCATGTAATCGTCGGCGCCGGCATTCAGACCCTGCACACGGTCGTTCAGCTCGTCGCGCGCTGTCAGGACGATCACCGGAGTATGCCGGTTGCCTTGACGGAAGCGCGAGAGCAGCGTCATGCCGTCGATGCCGGGCAAGCCCAGGTCGAGAATGACGAGTTCATGGCGATTTTGCGTAAGGGCCTGCTCGGCAAAGATCCCGTCGTGCACCATATCGACGGTGAAGCCGGCTTGTTCGAGGCTACTTTGGATACCGCGCGCAATAGGGCGGTCGTCTTCGATCAGGAGGAGTCGCATGGAAGTCGCTCAAGTACAATGGGTTACGCATTCAGAACGCGGTCACGCGGCTGGTCCGCGGTTCGCGGGAGCCCCGTCGCCACATTGAGCGCGTCCCGTCATAAGCGAAGCCCGCGGGTGGCCATGCAGCAATCACGTGAATTATGTCCGAAATCACAATTTACGAACTTGAAGCCGCGATCAACTTCTGGCGCACCCGCTCGCCTTCGACCGGCGACGAACTCAGCTTGTGCAGGGAGGCTAGCGCGCTCTCCGAGCCGTATGCCTTGCTGATTGTACAGCGTCGGACGATATTGCCGGAGGACGGCCTTGAACCCGCTGCGCGGCAAGCGTGGGAGGCGTATTTGAAAGCACGCCAACCGGGGAGCGTGAGCGGGCCGGAGGGGACGGGCACGCGGTAGCGTGCAACTTCGCGGCCGGCCTCAGGTACGGTGCGCCACTTTTGCCACGCCGTCAATGAAGTGCGCGAGCGCGATGTCGCGTTCGGTGATGCCGCCGGCCTCATGCGTTGACAGCGTAATGTCCACCGTCCGATAGACGTTGAACCATTCCGGGTGGTGATTCATTTCCTGCGCTTTGATCGCCACGCGGGTCATGAAGCCGAAGGCTTCGTTGAAATCGTCGAACCTGAATTGCCGGTGGATGGCATCGCGGCCGGTGACCGCTTCCCAGCCATGCAGTTGTGCAATTTCCCTCGAGCGCTCTTCGGACGTTAGCTTGTGGATCATCGTGTCACCTCTCTTGGTTGGCTTGGCCTTGCGCGGCCCGGGAGGGCTTGCTCGCGCGGAGAGCGCCGCTCGGGGTGCGAAGGCTGAATGCCTATTTTTTCACAGATGGAGGCGGTGCGTGGTTGATTGTGCTCCCCAATCGGACGGCCCGACGGCCGTCCGTGCGAGAATTGCGCACCGAAGCGATGGCTAATGCGGGAACGATGATGCTTGAACTCGACCATTTCGATTTGGCTTTGCTCGAGGTGCTGCAGCGCTTTGGCCGAGCGACGCATCAGCAGCTTGGCGAGCACGTGCCGCTTTCGCCTTCGCAGATTGGGCGGCGTCTTCAGCGGCTCGAAGTGGCCGGTGTCATTGATGGATACCGGGTGGTTTTGAGGCCGGAAAAGCTTGGCCTTGGCGTGACGGCTTTTACGAGCCTCAAGCTCAAGCATCACGGCGATTCGATTATCGAACAGTTTCAGCAGCAGATCGAGGTGTTGCCGGAAGTGCTCGAATGTCACGCGGTGGTGGGCGATGCCGATTATTTGCTGCGTATCGTCGCACCTGATCTTGGTACGCTGTCGTCATTTGTGATGAAAAAGCTGATGCGGGTGCCGGGCGTTGACAGTGTGCGCTCGAACATTGTGCTTACCACCTTCAAGCGCAACGGCGCGCTCCCCTTGGCTCATCTGTGGCCCTCAGCGGTCGACTAGAGTTAGCGCTAACACTCAAGCCGCCCATTGCGCTTCGATGAGCTTGAAGGCGGCGGCAATCGCCGGTTCTTCCATGCGAGCGGCGAGGGCGACGAAAGTCAGCTCGGTCGGCACCGTCACGCCTTCGACGATCGTCAGCGCATGCGCATGTGCCTCGGCGATTGCGGTTGCGTCGCGTGCGAGCGTCAAGCCCACACCCGATTTCACAAGATCGAGCATCGACGTTTCCTGATCGACTTCGGCGACCTTGACGGGACTGACCCCGGCTTCCGCAAAACGGCGCGAAAGCAAGCGCTGGTGCGCCGAAGCGGGCGGCGTCCAGATCCACGGCAACGCAGCAAGCGCCAGCCAGTCGCGGGCGCGGCTCACGCGATCCTTCCATCCCGCCGGTGCGAGCACGCGGTATTGAAAGCGTGTGAGCGTCGCCGCGTGAAAAAGGCCCTCGGGCATCCCTTCCTCGGCCGGTTGTCCGATGTAATAACCGACGTCCAGCTCGCCCGCGCGCACCTGCTCGGCAACCCAGCCCGACATACCGTGCCGCAATGCCGGTTCGATCTGCGGATAAGTTTCGACGAGCTGCTTTAAAAAACCACCGAGCCGAAGGAAGTCGGGATCGAGGATGGTGCCGATGCGCAGCCGGCCGCGCACCTCCTGACGCAGCGCGGCCGCTGCGCGCTCGACGTCGCCGGCCGCTGCGAGCGCACGCTCGGCGAGCGGCAACAGTGCCTGTCCGTCGCGCGTGAGCGCAAGCCCGTGGGCGGTCCGCGCAAAGAGCGCCACGTCCAGCGTCTCCTGCAGGTTCTTGATCTGCAAGCTGACGGCTGGTTGCGTCAAATGCAATTGGGCGGCGGCGCGCGTCAAATTGCCGACGCGCGCGACCGTCACAAAAGCGCGCAGCAATGTCAGGTCCATGCGCGATATTAGCGCGACTTATATCGCAATTGAGCAGAACTCATTGGATTGAACGCGGGGTTGACGGGTACGCTTCGGTGCAAACAGACGCGACGCGGCAGCGCTTCGGGGTGCTTCGAGTGCTTCCGGTGCTGAAAACCGCGCAAGTCAACGCGTTTACTCTTTAACAGGACGAGGATACTCATGAGCGAAGCAGATCAAAGCGCCAGCGTGCGCGAGCTGACTCACTTCATCGGCGGCGACTGCGTGAGCGGCGCGAGCGGGCGGTTCGGCGACGTATTCAACCCGGCGCTGGGCAGCGTCAGCGCGCGGGTGCCGCTCGCTGGCAAGGCCGAAATCGCCACGGCCGTCGCCGCCGCGAAAGCCGCATTTCCGACTTGGAGCGAAGTCGCACCGATCAAACGCGCACGCGTCATGTTCAAGTTCAAGCAATTGCTCGACGAACATCATGACGAGCTCGCCGAGCTCATCACCCGCGAGCACGGCAAGGTGTTCTCCGACGCGAAGGGCGAGGTGATGCGTGGCATCGAGATCGTCGAGTTCGCATGCGGCATTCCTAACCTGCTGAAGACCGATTTTACCGATCAGATCGGCGGCGGCATCGACAACTGGAATTTGCGTCAGGCGCTTGGCGTCGTAGCGGGCATCACGCCGTTCAATTTCCCGATGATGGTGCCGTGCTGGATGTTCCCGATCGCTATCGCGTGCGGCAACACGTTCGTGCTGAAGCCGTCCGAGCGTGATCCGTCGGCTTCGATTCGGCTTGCCGAGCTGTTCAAGGAAGCGGGGCTGCCCGATGGCGTCTTCAACGTTGTGCACGGCGACAAGGAAGCTGTCGACGCGCTCATCGAGCATCCCGACGTGGCGGCGTTGTCCTTTGTCGGCTCGACGCCGATCGCCGAGTACATTCACGCCGAAAGCGCGAAGCGCGGCAAGCGCGTGCAGGCGTTGGGCGGCGCGAAGAACCACCTCGTCGTCATGCCCGACGCGGATCTCGATCTGGCCGTCGATGCGCTGATCGGCGCGGCCTACGGTTCGGCCGGCGAGCGCTGCATGGCGATCTCGGTCGCCGTGGCGGTCGGTCATATCGCCGACGAGCTCGTCGAGCGGCTCGTGCCGCGCGTGAAGGCGCTCAAGATCAAGAACGGAATGGAGCCCGACGCGGAGATGGGGCCGCTTGTCACCGCCGCGCATCGGGCAAAGGTCTCCGCCTACATCGATGCGGGCGAGGCGGCCGGCGCGAAGCTTGTCGTCGACGGGCGCGGGGCAAGTGTGCCGGGTCTAGCCGGCGGCTTCTTCCTTGGTGGCTCGCTCTTCGACCATGTGAAGACCGATATGAGCATCTATCGCGAGGAAATCTTTGGGCCTGTGCTCGCAATTGTGCGCGTGCCCGACTTCGCGAGCGCCGTCGAACTCATCAACGCGCATGAGTTTGCGAACGGCGTGTCGTGCTACACGACGGACGGCGGCGTTGCCCGCGCATTCTCGCGCCAGATCCAGGTCGGCATGGTGGGCATCAATGTGCCGATTCCCGTGCCGATGGCATGGCACTCGTTCGGCGGCTGGAAGCGATCGCTCTTCGGCGATCATCATGCCTACGGCGAAGAGGGCGTACGTTTCTATACGCGCTACAAGAGCATCATGCAACGCTGGCCTGACAGCATCTCGAAGGGCGCGGAGTTCACCATGCCGGTGGCGAAGTAAGCATTCGCAAAGCGCCTGCGGTGCGCGCTCGGCTGACCGGCTGACGGTCGGCGACCCATCCTCGCGGGCGTTCTTCGTTCTTCGTTCTTGTTGACGGGGTGCGCTATGAGTAGGGAAAAGATTGCGGAAGGGGAATTCGACTACGTGATCGTCGGAGCCGGCACGGCGGGCTGCGTGTTGGCCAATCGGCTCAGCGAGGATCGCGAGGTGAGCGTGCTGCTCGTTGAGGCGGGCGGCAACGATGACTATCATTGGATCCACGTGCCGGTCGGCTATCTCTACTGCATCGGCAATCCCCGCACGGACTGGCTTTATCGTACTCGCGCAGAGCCCGGCCTAAACGGGCGCGTGCTCTCCTATCCGCGCGGACGCGTGCTCGGCGGCAGTTCGTCGATCAACGGCA
>JAXDQB010000578.1:0-4624 GCA_034668065.1 Paraburkholderia sp. | reverse complement strand
TGCAAGCGCCCTGAATAGCGATGCTGTCGCCGATGGCGACATCGGTGAGATCGAGCGCACCCGCTCGAACGGTAAGCCGCACCCCGGCTTGCGCCTCTGTCCCGAGCGGCTTGACCGTTTCAATGCGGCCCACTGCCGCGACAATTCCCGTAAACATGGTTTCTTTCCTCTTGAGTTTCAGGGTGGCGGCGTGCGCGGCGCGATGCGCGCGAGAATGCGCAAGTCGTCGCCGATGCGATCGACCGCGTGAAACGCAAGCCGCGTGCGCCCATCGAGCGTAGCCGGGGCAGCGAAATCGAACATGCCCAACGAATCGGCGCCAAGCAGGCTCGGCGCGAGGTAGACGAGCAGTTCGTCGACGCAGCCTTCCCGCAGCAGTGAGCCGTTCAGCTTGTGCCCCGCTTCGACATGCAACTCGTTAATGCCGCGCGCGCCGAGCGCCTTCAGCATCGCCGCAAGATCGACCTTGCCACGTGCATTGGCGAGCGCGACAACTTCGACGCCGCGCGCCGCAAGGGCCTCGGCCCGGGCAGCGTTCTCGGTGTCGATGCGCGCGCAGAAGACGAGCGGCGGCGCTCCCTCGAAAATACGCGCCGTCAATGGCGCCTCAAGCCGGCTGTCGATGAGCACACGCAACGGCTGACGCGGCGTCACCACTTCGCGCACGGTCAATTGCGGATCGTCTTCGCGCACCGTGCCGATGCCCGTGAGGATCGCGCAGGCACGCGCGCGCCAGGCATGGCCGTCGGCACGCGCCGCGGCGCCCGTGATCCACTGGCTCTCGCCGGTGGGCAGAGCCGTACGCCCGTCGAGCGAGCCGGCTGCCTTCATGCGAACCCACGGCAGCTTGCGCGTCATGCGAGACACAAAGCCGATGTTGAGTTCATAAGCCTCGTTGGCGAGCAATCCGCAACGCACCTCGATGCCGGCATCACGCAGCATCGCAAGCCCGCGGCCGGAGACCTGCGGATTCGGATCCTCCATCGCCGCGACCACGCGCGCGATGCGCGCGTCGACCAGCGCGTGCACACACGGCGGCGTGCGGCCGAAATGGCTACACGGCTCGAGCGTCACGTAGGCCGTCGCGCCCTGCGGATCATGGCCGCGGCCGCGCGCGTCCTTCAGCGCCTGCACCTCGGCATGATCCTGACCGGCAGGTTGCGTAAATCCCTCACCGATGGTCGCTCCGTCTTTTACGAGCACGCAGCCAACGCGGGGGTTGGGCGTAGTCGTGTACAGGCCGCGCGTCGCAAGTGCGAGCGCGCGCTGCATGTGGCTGAAGTCGGCTTCCGAAAACATCGTGGCAAACGTTGCGCGTTATGCCGCGAGCGCGGCGAACGCACCGCGTGCGGCGTCGACCGTGGCGTCGATTACGGCATCGTCGTGCGCGCTCGACACGAAGCCCGCTTCATACGCCGACGGCGCAAAGTAAATGCCCGCATCCAGCATCTTGTGGAAGAACGCGTTGAAGCGGGCAATGTCGCTGCGCGAGACGTCGGCGAAGCTTTCGGGTACCTGCGCGGTGAAATAGATGCCGAACATGCCGCCCAGCGAGTCGGCGCAAAACGGAACACCCGCTTCATGCGCCGTCGCGGCCAGACCGTTCGCCAGACGGGCCGTCTGCTCGCTGAGCCGGTCGTAGAACCCGGGTGCCTGAATCAGCTGCAGCGTTTTCAAGCCAGCCGCAACTGCAATCGGGTTGCCCGAGAGCGTTCCCGCCTGATAGACGGTGCCCTCCGGTGCGAGGTGCGCCATGATGTCGCGCCGGCCGCCAAACGCCGCAGCCGGCATACCGCCGCCGATCACCTTGCCAAGACAGGTGAGATCGGGATCGACGCCGTAGAGCGCCTGCGCTCCGCCCAGCGCGACGCGAAAGCCGCACATCACCTCGTCGAAAATGAGGACGGCGCCGTGATCGGTGCAAAGGCGGCGCAGCGTTTGCAAAAAGGTCGGGTTGCCGCGCACGAGATTCATATTGCCGGCAACGGGCTCGACGATGACGGCGGCAATTTCGTCGCCGAACGCGGCAAACGCGGCTTCGAGCGCTTCGGTGTTGTTGTACTCGAGCACGCTCGTATGTTTGGCGATGTCGGACGGCACACCCGCCGACGTGGGGTTGCCGAACGTCAGCAGCCCCGAGCCGGCCTTCACGAGCAGGCTGTCGGCATGACCGTGGTAGCAGCCTTCGAACTTGACGATGCGCTCGCGTTTCGTAAAGCCGCGTGCAAGGCGCAGTGCGCTCATCGTCGCTTCGGTACCGCTCGACACAAAGCGCACCTGATCGATGGAAGGCATCAGCTTGCGAACTTCCTCAGCGATCTCAATTTCAGCTTCGGTCGGTGCGCCGAAAGAGAATCCGTCGGCGAGCACGCGTTGCACAGCTTCGAGCACTTCGGGATGGACATGGCCCAGAATCATCGGCCCCCACGAGCCGATATAGTCGATGTAGCGCACCCCTTCCGCATCCCAAAAGTAGGGGCCTTGCGCACGTGCGACGAAGCGGGGGGTGCCGCCAACCGAACGGAAGGCCCGCACCGGCGAGTTGACGCCACCGGGAATGGAGCGTTGGGCACGGTCGAAAAGAGCTTGATTGCTAGACATGGGATGAGGCCTGCTTCGATGAAAAGGCTGTCCGGCAGAGAGACAGCAAGCTGGGAGTCTGGCCGCCTGACGCGGCCGATGATTCGCCAAATTGTACCGGAGCGGCGCAATGCGAGCCGACGACTGCGGCGGCTGGCCTGTGCGCTTTCCTGTCCGTTGCGTGGAATCGGCGTCCAATAAAAAACGCCGTTCAGGGCTTAACTGAACGGCGCTTCCGCGTGAACGGCGCTTTTCGACGTACCGCCGATCTCTCTCTTACGCTCGTGCGAGTCGAAGCCCGCCGGCAAGCGAGCGGTTGCGATTATGAATTAGAACTTGTGACGGATGCCGACGCGCCCGACCACTTGATTCGAGTTCGAGCTCGCGCCTGCGAACAAGGGAGCGTAGATGTCGGCGGTCACGTCGCCGCTCATCGCATGCTGGTAAATGCCCATCACGTAGACGTCCGTGCGCTTTGACAAAGCGTAATCGGCAATCGCGTTGAGTTGACCGTACTTCGGCCTCTGCCCGGTCGCATCGACCTTGCCGTTCGTGAACGTGTAGCCGGCACCCAGCGTTGTCGCCGGCGTCAGGCTGTACTGTCCCCAAAGCTCGTAGCTATTGAACCACACCGTGTTGCCACCCACGCCATTCGCATTGTCAAACCGCACGTTCGAGAAGTTCGCGCCGAACAACGCTTTCCCGAGCGTGTAATTGCCGCCCGCGCTGATGACTTGCATGTTGGAGGGCAGGCCGACGAGTCCCCAAATGCCCGACGATGAAGATACAGCTCCCGGAGGCTGGTTCGCAGCTGTAAAGTTGCCGTCGTTGAACTGCGCGGCCGGATTCTTCGCAAAGAAGTATCCCGCGCCCAGGTACAGCGGGCCGGCAGTGTAGCTCAGGCCGCCACCGATCGTGCTGTTCTGGCCGAATTTGCCTGCCACGCCGCCGAATGCATACATGGCTTCGGCCTGTAGACCGCTGAACGTCGGCGAAACATACTTGACGGAGTTGTTCACACGGAAGCCGTTATCCGTATTGTCGATATCTGCCGGGTGCGAGAACAGGGCGCCCCATTGGCCGTTGAACGTCGTCGCCTGAGCCATGTCGACCACAGGGTCATATTGGCGACCCAGCGTGAGCGTACCGTACCGGTCGTTTGAGAGACCGACATAAGCCTGACGGCCGAACTCGCGGCTGCTCTGGCCGAGTGCGCCGTTGTTCGGCGAGAAACCGTTCTCCAACTGAAAGATGGCCTTCGTGCCGCCGCCCAGGTCTTCAGCGCCCTTCAGGCCCCACCGGCTGCCTTGCGCGATACCGCTTTGCTCTTGCCATTGTGAATGGCCAGCGGCGTTATTCACATAGGTGATGCCGACGTCAATGATGCCGTATAGCGTAACGCTGCTCTGCGCGAACGCTGGTGCTGCAACGGCGCTCGTTACAGCCAAAGCGAGGAGCGATTTTTTCATTAGGAGGCCTCCAAGACGTTGAATTGCAAAGTGAGCACCCGGGTGTTGAGTGCAGCGGACCCGCGCGTCTCACAAACGACTGGTTCCCGCCACAATTCCAGGCAATCGTGGCGATACTAGGTATCCCGAATAAGGCACCTTATTGGTGAAAATACCACTTGTTTCCGATTATTTCGGGGTAGCAACAACCCTTACAACCCGGGCGCTTATTGAAAGCCGCGCTACACTTGGCTTTCAATGATAGGGAGTGTTTACTGACCGTTACGGCGCGTTGCGCAAACGCAACCGTTCGCCTGTGGCGATTGCTGCGTGCCCGTGGGAAAAAACAGACGACTTGCCGTGCATGGCGAGTTTGTCCGCAGACGAAGGCGCACCGTCCGTCCCAGGCAATTCCGGAACGGATGGTGCGACCGGTGGCTCCGACAATCTCGAAAGTCGCAAAGGGAGGGGTGGGAAGGGGAGAATGCGCTGCGCAGGGTGCGGCCGCAAGCACGCCATCACGTTTGGCGGGGGCTCAGTGACGAACTTCCTTGTGGACCGGGTAGGCCGTCATCAGCGAGCAGCCCACGAGCGAT
>JAXDQB010000577.1:0-3860 GCA_034668065.1 Paraburkholderia sp. | reverse complement strand
TACGCGCGCTGTTTATCGCCTTGACGTTCGGCATCGCGCATGCGCGGGCGGACTCGGTCGACGTCGCGCCGTCGACGATCGAGTCGGACGTGCATCGCTTCGTCGTGCAGCGCGACGGCACGCTCGAGGAATTCGACGACACGACGCTGCGTGCGAATACAGCGAGCGGAATCGACGCGATTGCGCAGCACGATGTCTGGTTCGATAAGGACGCCGAAACTCTGGCCTTGCTGACAGCGGAATCGATCGACCCTGACGGGCAGGCGCATCCGGTCGCGCCCGAGGCGATTCGCGACGTGCAGGAGCCGCGCGCGGCCGGCGCGCCGATGTTCGAGGACGGCATCTTGCGCACCGTGATCTTTCCGGGTGTCGAGCCGGGATGGCGCGTCCACGTCATTTTTCGAAAAAAGCGCCTCAAGCCCGTACAGCCGGGCATGTTCGCCTATTTCGTCGAGCCGACGCGCGAGCCTGTCGACAACCAGGAACTGATCTTCGATTTGCCGGCGGACATGCCGCTTTTCGCCGATGCACGCGGCTATGTCGCGAGGCCGTCCGTGACCGAGGGCAATCGTATTCGGTATGAGTTCGACTACCGTCACGGGCCTTATCCTTCGATCGAACACGGCGCGGTGGGGTATGCGCAGTATGGCGACAGGCTGATGGTTACGACCGTGCCGAGCTTTGCCGCGTTCGCCGATCGCTATCGGGAGGGAGCGATCGACCCGAGCGCCGACGATCCGACGGTCGTCGCATTCGCTCGCACGCTCACGGCCGATGCGCCCGACGCGTGGTCGAAGGCGCGCACGATTTACGACTGGATGCGCGCAAATATCCGCTACGTGGCGCTGTTCGTCGGCGAGACCGCGGCGCGGCCGCATCGCGTGATCGACATCCTGCACAACCGCTATGGCGACTGCAAGGACCATGTTGCGCTCTTCGGCGCGCTGCTGGCGGCGGTGGGAATTCCTAGCCAGCCGGCGCTGATCGGGCTCGGTCCTGTGTATACGCTGCCGTCGGTGCCTGGCTACGGAACCAGCGCGATCAATCACGTCATCGCCTGGATTCCGGAGCTTCAACGCTTCGCGGATACGACGGCGGGCGGCACCGCCTTCGGCGACTTGCCGGCGGGCGTCATGGACAGGCCGGCGCTGCTCGTGGGCGACGGCGCGCTCGTGCGCACGCCGACCACACAGGCGCGTGCGCGCAATGCGCGTGTGCAGATCGACGTCGACGCAAGCGGCACGGGGCGATACGCCTACCGTGTCGAGGACAGCGGCTTCACGGCGGAGCTCGAGCGCAATGTATTCCGGCGGGCAACGCGCGAGCGCGTGCAACAGATCGCCTATGAGCGGCTGCGCCAGACGGGCTTAAGCGGTAGCGCGACGATCGTGACCGACGACGTCTCGGCGAGCGCAGGCCCTTTCGCGGTAACGATGACGGGCGCACTCGATCATGTCATCTGGCCGGATGGAATGATGGGCGTGCCGGCCCTTTCAAGCTTTGCGGGCGGAATTGCGACGCAGGTCAAGGACTGGCTGTCGGTGCCGCAGCGCACCCAGCCATACGTCTGCCTCGGTGGCGCGTTCGAGGAGCAAGGGCAGATCGTCCTGCCGCCGAACGCTAGGACGATCTACGTGCCGGAGGCCCTCACGGTAACCGCCGGGGATCTGAGCTATGCATCCGATTACATTTACGATCCCGAGACACACATCGTGCAAGTCACGCGCCGGTTGCGCGCGAACTTCAGCGAACAGGTTTGCAGTCCTGAGCAATTCCGGCAAATGCGCGCCGCGCTCGAACGAATTGAACGCGACGCACTGGCGCAGATCGTCGTGCGAGGCGTAAGTGAGGGAAGTCGGAAGGCCAGCGGCATGAAAAGCGGCGAATACTGAGGCGCCGCCGATGCGGGGCTTGCGCCCAGTGCCAGCGGCGCCTACGCCGCCCTACGCCGCCTCGACGAACCAGGCGTCGAGCCACTCGCGCGGCTTCGCGATATCGTCTTGCGCCGCAATGATTTCGAGTTCGTAGCGCCCGGCTTCGTAGGTTGCCTTTTGCACCGCGTGGACGGCCGATACCGTATGCTCGAGCGCCGTGCGCACGGTATCGCCCATGAGGCGCCGCGCCACGAAAACCGCGCTCGTCAATTCGGGGACGCCGACCGGCTGCCTGGCGAAGGGGTAGCGCGGGTGCTGGCTCATCCATGCTTCGCTTTCCGTCACCACGAGAAGGTTGACGCGGTCGGCCGGGCTGTTGCGATCGCGCAACTGCTTGACGAGCACGATTTGCGGCCCTCGCCGGATCACTTCGCGGCAGGCCAGTATGGCTTGGTCGACCGTCTCGATCGTATGGCCGGCAAGCTTTTGCAGCGTGTCATGCGTGGGCGCAAAGCCGTCAGCCACTTGCGGGATCGTCTCGAGCAGGTACTCGTCGACGTTTGCACCTGCACCGGCGCCGACAACAGGTGTGGCAAAGTGCCATGCATTGGGGTTTGTCGACTTGACCGTGCGCACGATCTCAACGACGGCCTCGATGTGCGACATCGTGGCCAAATAGCCGGAGAGTACGGCGTCGCAGCGCCTGAGCATGCCGATCGTGCCGATGCCCTCGACGAGTTCGGCCATCTGCGGCGCGTCGATCGCACTGCCCGCCCAGTGGCCGTATTGCATATGATTTGAAAATTGCATCGTCTCGAGCGGCCAGACATTCACGCCAAGGCGCTGCATCGGAAACACCGCCGCACTGTTGCCCGCATGCCCGAAGACGACGTGCGGCTGAATGCTCAAGACGTTCTTCATGATGGCTTCGCTTCGCGCGTCTCGCGCGTTTCGAGGGCACGGGCGCCTCTAAGCCTCGAGGCCTCTCTGCGGGGACCGGACGGCGCTGCCTCGACAGGATCGCCTGCGCGGCTGCTTCCGCAAAAGGGATGTCCGATCCGAACACGATACATGAGTTGTTGCGTCGCGTCATCGTTTTAGGGTGTCTTCACGCAGTGAGAATGGCTGCTGCAGAATAACCGTTGCGCTAGTAAGGCTTTTTTGCGGCGAAACTACCACACATGTCCTGCCTTCGAGCGGGTTGCAGCTCGCGCTGATACAATTCGCCGTTTGCAGAAGAGTTGGTGGTTTTCATACAGTCGATGGGTGCGCACAGCGCACCCCCCCCGACAATAAGAATGCGCGGTTTGCGCGTCGGGTACGGGTCTCGAGTGAGTCCGGCGAATTTTCGATTCGCCGGTGCCCTTTTGTTCCCGTCGCCCAGGGTGCGCCGGCAATGCCGGACGAACGCCTTCCGTGCAGGTGACCTGGAGGCTGCTCTGATAAGCAGCCATGCATGGGGATAAAAGAAGGAGTGACAAATCATGCCAGCTAGCGTCTTTCCATCTCGGTCGTCCGCGATCCGAGCGACGGTGCGCGGCCGCGTGATCCATTCCATGAAGTCGGGCGGTGGGAAGTGGTGACAATGGTGACGACGGTGATGACATCGTTGGTTTCAGACTGGTTGTTGGTGCTGCTGTGCTGTGCAGCGGCGGCTTACGCAGCCGTGGCGGCGTTCGTTCTTCCTTCGGCGCGTACGCCGTGGCAGCGGGAGCGTCGCGGCAAGGCGCGACGGGAGCCCCTGGAGGCGGTCAGCGTGCTCAAGCCGCTGTGCGGCGCCGAGCCCCGACTGTTCGAAAATCTTTCGACGTTTTGCGAACAGACGCATCCGTGCTATCAGCTGCTCTTTGGCGTTTCGCTGCCGAACGATCCGGCGATTGGGGTGGTGCGGCGCCTGCAGGCTGCTTATCCGCAACGCGATATCGAGCTCGTCGTGGACCCGCTCGTGCACGGCCAGAACCTGAAGGTCAGCAATCTCATCAACCT
>JAXDQB010000576.1:0-3333 GCA_034668065.1 Paraburkholderia sp. | reverse complement strand
CAACGCCTATGCGCGCTCGATCGTGCAGCCGGCCGGGCGGCCCGAGGTCGACGCCGTCTACGGCATTCCGCCCACCGTCGCGATCGAGCAGCGACTCTCGCGCGGTGGCAGAAAAAGCACAGTCGCGACGACATCCGAAGTCTGGCACTTCCTGCGGCTTCTATACGTGAAGCTCGGCATCCAGCATTGCGTGCACGACGGCGCGGCAGTTACGCCGCAAAGCATCGAGTCTATCGCCGCGCAACTGCTGCGCGACCATGCGGGCGAGCACGTGGGCTTGCTCGCCCCGCTCGTCGTAAATCGCAAGGGCGTCTATACGGACTTGGCAAAATGGGCGAAGGCACGCGGCAACACGCATTTGCGCGTCGACGGCGAGTTCGTTCCCGTCGATCCGTGGCCGAAGCTCGAGCGGTTCCGCGAACACACCATCGAGTTGCCGGTGGCCGACCTCGTGGTATCGGCCGATCGCGAGAGCGAGCTGCGCCGTGCGCTCGGGCAGACGCTCGAGCTCGGCAAGGGTGTCATGCATTTGCTCGCGCCGCTCGACGCGCTCTCCGACGCACTGGGAAACGGCCTTCCGACCGCCCGGCTCGGCACGATCGAGGTGCTCTCCGTCAAGCGGGCGTGCCCGGTTTGCGGCACGAGCTATCCTGAGCTGGATCCGCGCATGTTCTCGTACAACAGCACGCATGGATGGTGCACGAGCTGCGTCGGCACCGGTCTTGCGCTCACGCGCGAGCAGCGCGCCGCGTTCGACGACACGACGTCCGCCGACGACGGCCGAGGCCGCGAGCAAACGCTGCCCGCGGACGAACTCGAGCCCGAAGGCCTGGGTGATACGCCGTGTTTCGACTGTGGCGGCACGCGGCTCAATGCCGTGGCGCGCGCAGTGACGTTCGAAGGGCGTTCCATCGTCGACGTCGGCCGCTTGACGGTGGCCGAGACGCGGCGCTGGATCGACTCGCTCGAGCTTGCCGGGCGAGAGGCGCAGATCGCGCGCGACGTCGTGAGCGAGATTGGGAGCCGCCTGCGGTTTTTGGAGGAGGTGGGGCTGGGCTATCTGAGTCTCGATCGCGCGGCGCCGAGTCTGTCGGGCGGCGAGGCGCAGCGCATTCGCCTTGCCGCGCAACTCGGCAGCAATCTGCAGGGCGTTTGCTATGTGCTCGACGAACCGACGATCGGCCTGCATCCGCGCGACAACCGGATCTTGCTCGACGCATTGCGGCAGCTCGGTGACAAGGGGAACACACTCGTTGTCGTTGAGCATGACGAAGACACGATCCGCCGCGCAGACCACATTATCGATATTGGCCCGGGCGCCGGTAAGCGCGGGGGCCAACTCGTGGCCGAGGGTGGCGTGGGCGAGCTTTGCGCCCATCCCGAATCGTTGACGGGGCGGTTCCTTGCGCACCCGATCGTTCATCCGCTGCAGCCGCGCCGGCCGGTGCAGTCCGCGGGGGCTCGCGTGGAGGCGAAGGCGAACGAGGCGAACCCGCCTGAACGGTGGCTGACAATCCACGGCGCCCATTTGCACAATCTGCGCGATGTGACTGTCGATATTCCGCTCGCACGGCTCGTTGCGGTGACAGGCGTGTCGGGCTCGGGGAAATCGACGCTTGCGCGTGACGTGCTGATGACCAACCTGCTCGATGCGGTCGGGCGCTCGGTCCTGTCGTCGCCGGCCACGCGCCGTGCGCGTCGCACGGCTAAGGAGAAGGCGCCGGTGCAGCCGGCCCGCCGCCCGGGAGTGCCGATGCGCTCAACTGCCGCCGCGCCGCTCGTCGTCGATCATCGGTGGCAAGGCTGCCGGTCCATCGCAGGCTGGGAGGCGATCGACCGCGTGCTCGAAGTCGATCAGACGCCGATCGGCAAGACGCCGCGCTCATGTCCGGCAACCTACATCGGCGTATGGGACACCATCCGCAAGCTCTTCGCCGACACGCTCGAGGCTCGGGCACGCGGCTATGCGGCATCGCGCTTCTCGTTCAACACGGGCGACGGCCGCTGCCCGGCGTGTGAGGGGCAGGGCGTGCGTACGATCGGCATGAGCTTTTTGCCGGACGTCAAAGTGCCGTGCGATGTTTGCCACGGTCAGCGCTTTAACCCGGAGACACTTGCGGTGACCTGGCGCGGCCGAAACATCGGCGATGTGCTGACGATGGAGATCGACGAGGCCGTCGAGTTCTTCGCTGCGATGCCGAACGTCGCGCATCCGCTGCAGCTGATGAAAGATGTCGGGCTGGGTTACCTGACGCTGGGCCAGCCGTCGCCGACGCTCTCGGGCGGCGAGGCGCAACGCATCAAGCTTGTGACCGAACTCGCCAAGGTGCGTGATGACGTGACGCGGCGCGGGCAGAAGGCGCCACATACGCTTTATGTGCTCGACGAGCCGACGGTGGGGCTGCACATGGCTGATGTCGCGCGGCTGATACGCGTGCTGCACCGGCTTGTCGACGCCGGGCATAGCGTGGTGGTGATCGAGCACGACCTTGATGTGATCGCGGAGGCGGATTGGATCGTCGATCTCGGGCCGGAGGGCGGGGCGGGGGGCGGGACAGTGGTCGCGGCGACCGATCCGGAGACGCTCGTCGGCGTTCGCGAGAGCCATACGGGGGCGGCGCTTGCGCCGGTCCTTGCACGTGTTGGGCACGCGCCGCAGCCGATGCATGTCGCTTAGTCGTGCTTCGCGCCCAGCGCCAAGTGACGGACGGGCTCCCGCTTTATTGGCGCTGGCTCGTAGACGGTACCGGCCGGGCACGGCCGACTGCACGGGCGCTGGAACGTCTGCCAGTCGGATTCAGCTGCGACGGGCAAGGCGCTGCTGGCGGCGGCATGCATAGAGGTTGAGGAAGGCGCCAAGGCATGTCGCGCGCTTGGCCGGACTGGCTCCGTTTGTGCGCGGCGCACTGCAACGGTTTTAGGAATGCTTTCGGGCGCGATTGTACTGCCGCAAGTTACAGTTGTGACCTGCATATTCATATAGGTCGAAATGCGGCCAATGGCGGTAAGCTTTCCTATCAGCGATTTTTCATCAAGGCAGTCGGGAACTTTCGCAGCGAAAGGGATTTGATGTAGGTCGCCCGCAATGCTGCGGAGTCGAGTTTTTCTTTGAGTTTGCACGGGTTATGTTTCTGGTCCTGGTGATGTTTTCTTGAGAGTAATGTATTCATTACAAGGAGCTGAGTCATGCCAACAATATGTCTTGCTGATTCAAAAGAATTAACAACATACAAATTTAATACTTATTTGGGATTTAGTGAGGCCGGCACCAGGCAGCCATCAAACGGCGCCCAACTGATCGCGGCCAGCACGGATACGCTCTTCGCAGTGGTG
>JAXDQB010000575.1:0-8883 GCA_034668065.1 Paraburkholderia sp. | reverse complement strand
AAACGCAACATTAGTTTGAACCGCGTGTCTTGACGGGGCTCGACGCGAAGTCCGGGCGGTTTCCCCGAAGCAACGTCCCTCGCGCGCACAGCATCGGCAACCGCGTTCGCAATTCGGTGTGCGACTTCGTGCCGGGGACGTGCCGCACGCGCCGCTTTGCGTACAGTTGCCTCCACAGCATCACGCACGGGTCATCTGTACCGAATCGAAACTGGATTTCCTTGGAGAAAGGGATGGACGTTCTTAAGGAGCAGCAGCAATGCCCGCCCGCGGCGGTCAGTGCAATCATCGACATGGTCGGCGCGGTATTTGCCCACAGAGGCAAACCCCTGGACATTGATATCGACGACATTGAGCAGCTAATCGAGCTGCTGCACGTTGTGCGCCCCGCGTGCGCCGAGCTCGCTTTCTTCGACGGCTTGCTTCACGCGCAGCGCCAGGAGTGGGATCGGGCCGAAGAAATCTTTCGTGCGTTGATCGCGCGCTCGCTATGCCTGCCGGCCAGCAAAGGCATGCTGTTGCGGTGCCTGAAGGAGCAGCAGGCGTTCGGCTGGAAAGACGAAGCGAAACGGCTCCTCGAGGACGATGAGGACGACGACAACATTTGCCGGCTTGCGAGGGCGTACATCGCGCGCGACGATTTGAAACATGCGGCCGCCGATGCCAAGCGCACTGGACGCTTTGTCACGCCCGAGTCGGTGCTTGCGCTCGATAACCCGCAACCGAAGCATGGTGGCGACCGCAAGGCCGCAGCGTCGCGGCAGTCCAATTGCGACATGCTGATGACGATGCAGTACTTGCGCGTATGAGCCTGTCGCCTTTCATTGGAGGACGAGCATGAACCCGATGATTGCATCGCAATTCCAGTATGAGATCTCCCGTGCCACTGAAGTTGGCACGGATACCGGCGCGGTTTCGCAGGCGCTCGGTGACAAGTTTCTGGCGCTGCTCGCGCAGGCTACGCCACATGTGGCCGAGACAAACGCGGCCGGCAGCAACAACCTCGTGGAAAAAGCCGTCGAAGACCAGGCGAACGATTACCAACAGGTGCCGAACGATTTGCTGTACATGACGCAGCACATGAGCGCGCTGTCGATGCAGCGCATCGCCGCCGTGGACATGACGGTCCAGCTTGAGGTCGCAAGTCTGAGCGCCGACCTGCAGGTGAAGATGGCCGCAGTGCAATCCTCGAAGGACGCCGTGCAGACCCTCGTGAAGAATCAATGATGAAAGCCATCCATGAAATTGCCCGGCCGGCTTCGCGCTGGCTCCGTCTCCTGCCCGCCATGGCGCTGACGCTGGCGCTGTGCGCCTGCCACAAGGAACTGTACGGGCAGCTCAACGAGCGCGATTGCAACGAAATCGTCGCTGCGCTCGTCGAGTACGGCGTCGACGCTCAGAAGAGCACGCCTGACGGAGGCAAGACGTGGTCGGTAAGCGTCGACGAAAATCAGCTCGTGCGCTCGATGGATGTCCTGCGCTCACGCGGCATTCCGGAGAGGAAATACGATGACCTCGGCTCATTGTTCAAGAAGGACGGGCTTGTATCGACCCCGACCGAAGAACGTGTGCGCTTCATCTATGGCCTCTCGCAGGAACTCGACGACACGCTGTCGAAGATCGATGGCGTCGTGGTCGCGCGTGTGCAAATCGTGCTGCCGAACAACGATCCGCTCGAAGATTCCGCAAAGCCCTCTTCGGCATCGGTCTTCATCAAGTACAGGCCCGACGCGAATCTCGAAACGCTGACGCCCCAAATCAAGAACCTGGTCGTGCACAGCATCGAAGGCCTGACCTACGACGAGGTCAGCGTGACTTTGATTCCGGCCGATCCCCTGAACCTTCAGCCGCAACAAGGCCACAAAAGCGCGCCGATGATGCTTGCCGGCAGTGCGCTCGGGGCGCTCTTGATCGCGCTCGCCGCTCTGCTCGCCCTGTTGCGCGGCGACGCCGAGAAGCGTAAGCACAGCCCGCTCACCGGATGGATGTCGCGCCTTACGGCGCGTGCCCGGAAGGCATCGGTTTGATAGCGACCACCTCGCGGGCATGACATGAGCCGCTACGACGAACCACATACCGGCGAAGCTCAAGGCCAAAACGGCGGCGGCGGCGACGGCGCGCCGCAAGCGCGTCGCACCGATGCGGCGCTCGAGCGCGCCGTGAATGCCACCGGCAGCCCGGCCCATCTTGCCGCGCGCCTGACTGAATACGGCCGGCGCCGACGAACGCTGTTCGACTGGATGCATCCGCGCCGGCTTGCCCGCCTGCCCTACGCGGGCCATGTGCGCGGATTGGAAGGCGCTGGTGCGGCCACGCTCGCCGAAGCATTTCTCGACGAAGCCGGGTTGCCTGTTCCGCCGCTCCCGGCATTCGACGCGCCGGGCGCTGAGCTCGCCTTGCTGCCGATGCGTGAATGCCTTTTCGTATTCCGACTGCGCGCCCTGCTCGATTACGTCGATGAAGTGCACTCGTGGATCGATCGCCCGCGCCGCGCGCTGCTTACCGAATGGATCGGGGCGCACGGATCACGCCTGTTGCTCTCGCGCAAGCGTGAGTTGACCGGCAATTCGGTGCGCACGACGCGGGCGGCGCAGCGCACGCCGCTTGATTCGGGCTCCGCGGATGCGCTCGCCTGGTGCGGTCTGCGGCTTTTCGAGCGCGAATGCGGCTGGCCGTCCAACGGCCCGCTCGCGCTTGCGCGGCTCGCCTTGCCGGAAGAATCGGCGTATGAGGCACCGGCAGCCTCGCTTGGCAAAGCTGGATCGAATCCGAGTTTGTCGATCGTTTCTCAACTGCCCAATCTGTTCCCGGAGTGGTCATGGTGATCTGGTTACGCAATGCGCAAGCAGAAGGCGCCGCAGCCGGTTACGGCGTCGGCGTGGCTGATGACGTGGTGCGCGGCGAACATCTGGCGGCGCTTGTCGACATTGATGCAGGCTATCGCGCAATGCACGAGCAGTGCGCAGCCGCACTTGAGGCTGCGCACGAGCAGGCGAAAGCCATCGTCGACGAAGCGCAGGCGCAAGCGAATGCACTTTCTGCGCGCGCGCAGGATGAGTATGCGAGCGCCGCGCAGCGCGGCTACGACGCGGGCCGGCAGCAGGCGCTGGCCGACTGGCACGAGCGCAGCGTTCGCACGAATGAGCACGGGAGAACGATCGCATGGCGCAATCGTGAGCGTCTCACCGAGCTGGTCACGCTGGCCGTTGAAGAGATCATCGGCTCGACCGACCCGCAGGCGCTGTTTGCGCGCGCCGCGATGGCAGTCGAGCGCATCGTCGCCGAGGGCAGCCCGGTTCACATCCTCGTGCATCCCGCCGATCTGGCCGCGGCGAGTGCGGCATTCAACGAGGCTGCTCAACGCTGGCGTGAAGCGGGGCGCGCGGTCCGGCTTCAGGTGCGTGCCGATGCGGCGCTCGCGCCAGGTGCCTGCGTATGCGACACGGACCTCGGTGCTGTCGACGCGAGCCTGTCCTTGCATCTGGCGGCGATGCAAGACGCGCTGTCGCGCGCCCTGCAAAGCGTGCCGGACGACACCGAGTTCGATGAAATAGCTGCAGCCTCCCCCGTCGATGCGAACGATCTCGACGTGGATGGGAGCGAGGAGTGGTGCACTCCGCTTTCCGGCGAACCCGAAGATGCGGACAACGCTGTTGCGAACGCCTACGGCATCGAAGAATTCGGCGCCTCGCTCTCTGGCGAACCGGTCAATGCACACAACGCTGATGCGCACGCCTATGGCACCGAAGAATTCAACGCTCCGCTTCCTGACGAACCGGAAGGTACGCACGCCTATCGCAGCGAAGACGCAAACGTCGCATACGGCGACACTGCGGACGGGTATCCAATAGATGAACAGGGGCCTCAGTATGATGACTGACCATGTTGCCGACCCGGTCGCCAACGCGCTCGACGAGAACATGACCGAGCAAGGCGCGTGGAGCGGCTTTGCGCCGCTCGCCAACGCGATCGAAAGGGAGCTGCGTGCCCGCCCACAACCGGCTGCCTGCGGCAAAGTTCAGGAAGTCATCGGCACGCTGCTGCGCGTGTCCGGCCTTGATGTGACGCTCGGCGAGCTATGCGAGCTGCGCTCGCCGCAAGGCGAGCTCCTGCAATGCGCCGAGGTGGTCGGCTTTTCACGCGATATCGCGTTGCTGTCGCCGTTCGGCCGGCTTGGCAACCTGTCTCGCGAAACGCGCGTCGTAGGTTTGAAGCGCCCGCTCGCGATCCGCATCGGCGACGGGCTGCTCGGCCGCGTCATCGATAGCCTCGGCCAGCCGATCGACGGCAAGGGCGAGCTCGAATGCGACGAATTTCAGCCGGTCTTCGCCGATCCGCCCAACCCCATGAGCCGCCCGGTGCTCGACCAACCGATGCCGACCGGCGTGCGCGTCGTCGACGGCATGATGACGCTCGCCGAAGGCCAGCGGATGGGCATTTTCGCGCCCGCCGGCGTGGGCAAAAGCACGCTGATGGGTATGTTCGCCCGTGGCGCGCGATGCGATGTGAATGTGATCGCGTTGATCGGCGAACGCGGGCGCGAAGTGCGCGAATTCGTCGAACACATCCTTGGCCCCGAAGGCATGGCGCGTTCGGTCGTTGTGTGCGCGACGTCCGATCGGTCGTCGATCGAACGTGCCAAGGCAGCGTATGCGGCGACCGCCGTTGCCGAATACTTTCGCGACCGCGGCCAACGCGTGCTGCTGATGATGGATTCGCTCACGCGCTTTGCGCGCGCACAGCGCGAAATCGGCCTCGCGATGGGCGAGCCGCCGACGCGGCGCGGCTTCCCCCCTTCGATCTTTGCGGAATTGCCGCGACTGCTCGAGCGCGCCGGCCGCTCCGAGCACGGCTCAATCACTGCGCTCTACACCGTGCTTGCCGAGGACGAATCCGGCGGCGACCCCATCGCGGAGGAAGTGCGAGGGATTCTCGATGGCCACATGATTCTGTCGCGCGAAATTGCGGCGCAGAACCGCTATCCGGCCATCGACGTGCTGGGCAGCCTGTCGCGCGTGATGACGCAGGTGGTCCCGCGCGAGCACGTCGCCGCAGCCGGCCACTTGCGCCGGCTGATGGCCAAACACAAGGAGGTCGAACTGCTGCTGCAGGTCGGCGAATATCAAAGCGGCACCGATCCGCTCGCGGATGAAGCGATCCGCAAGATCGATGCTATCCGAGCTTTGCTCGGGCAGGAAACCGATCACCTCGTCGATCCCGCCGAGACGGTTGCGATGCTGCATGAAATCGTGCAGGCCTGAGTGCGGAGCTTCAGCGATGAAAGACCACCGTGTCCACGCGCTCGAACGCGTACTTTCGCGCCGCCGACAGTTCGAGCGCAAGCTGAACGCGCTGCTCGCCGGTCAGCGCGCCGAATCGAACGCACTCAGTGAAGCGCTCAACGAGCGCCGCGGCGCGGCCGATACACAGGCCGGAGAACTTGCTCGTCAGGACGACAAGATCGACGCCATGCTCGGCGGCACCACATTTCGCGCGGACGAGCTGTTGATGTTGCGCGAGTTCCGATCGATCGCGGCCGAGCGCCACGCGGCGCTTGAGGCCGAGGCCACACAGGCCGCCGCCGCCCTCGAAGCGAAGGCCGCGGAAATCGAAGGCACGCGCACGAACATCGTGCGCAATCGTGCGCGCGTTGACATTTACGACAAGCGCCGTCTTGCCCTGCTCAAGGCGATCGAGACGGCGATCGAGGATGCTCAGGACGAGGAAGCGTCGGAAAGCCGCCGGCCTCGCGCACGCGGGTTCTAACCCGGTACGCAGGGCATCGAACCGCCGCTCGGGGACGACGCAGACGCGGACGAACGCAAACAAACAGCAGCAACAAGCAACAGCAACAGCAACAGCAACAGCAGCAGCAGAAACGGACACGAGAGGCACCCACATGAGTGAAATCACATTCCTATCGATCCAGTCCAGCCATCAAGTGGTCGGATACATGGCGCTGCTTGCTTTGTGCAGCGCACGGTTGATGGTGCTGATGATTATATTTCCGCCAACTTCGGACAACGTGCTGCAAGGAACCCTCCGCATGGCGCTCTCTCTGCTGTGGGGCAGCTTCATCGCCTACGGGCAGCACGCGGCAATCGCAGATGCGAGTTCGTTGATGGTGATTGCCATCGGCCTGAAAGAGGCGCTGATAGGGACCATGCTCGGCTTCGCCGCGTCGGCCGTATTCTGGGCTGCGCAAAGCGTCGGCACGTATATCGACGATTTGAGCGGATTCAATCAAGTTCAAATGCAAAATCCCAGCGAGGGCCAACAAACGTCCCTTACGTCGACGCTTCTAAGTCAGTTCGCGATCGCAGCGTTCTGGTTGCTTGGCGGCATGACGTTTCTGCTCGGTGCGGTGTACGACTCATACCGCTGGTGGCCGCTCGCGGATCTCACGCCGGTCGGCGGCCAGATTCTCGAATCGTTCGTACTGCAAAAGACCGATTCGCTGATGGTTACCGTTGCAAAACTCGCTACGCCAATGATGTTGCTGCTGTTGCTCGTCGATATCGGATTCGGATTCACGGGCAAGGTATCGCAGAAACTCAATCTGAATTCGATGGGGCAGCCCGTGAAGGGCGCATTGACGGTTCTGATGCTCGCACTCATGGCGGGCGTCTTCATCGATCAGGTGCGCGATCAGCTCTCGCTTACGGGAATCGCAGCCGAAGCCCGCGCGCTCAGCGCGCACCGGTAGCACTGCGGCATCGCACATCGTCAACGGTTCGGTGTACTGCTCGGAGAAAACGTGAGTGAAATAACAGAGAAGACTGAAAGGACGGAACACAGCTCCATCGCTGCAGGGATGGTCGTTTTGCTGTGGGCTGGCGCACGGCTCGATACGCTGTCGGACTTGCAGGATATGCTCGATGCGATTGGGGTAATGGGCCCGGATGTACAGCAGGCGCGCGTGGCGATTGCATGGTGGCACGTAAGAGAGCGCGCTTGGAGCGAAGCGCTGCGCGAACTGCGCCGCATCGAAAGCGAAGGTGCGCTGGCGTCGCTCGGTACCGCGCTGACCGCGGTCTGCCTGTACGCACTTGGCGCCCCAATGTGGCGCACCTATGCGTACGCGGCGGCTTATCAGTCCGACGATCCGATGGCGACGCGCACAGCGCTCGCCCTGCTATCGGCGCCTGATGTCGGTCAGCGAGGATCGTGGACATGCCCGACACCCTATGCCGACGAGTAACAGGTTCGCCAAGCGATCATTTCATTCGCATCGGCACGCCTTTAAACGGGCCGGTGAGCGACACTGTTGGCCAGCAATGCGCATGGCTACACAGCGCACGGGATAACAAACTCTAAGGCGGCGTCCCGCAATGGCGTCGCAAAATGTTCAATGCAGGGCTCCAAACGGGCGAGGAAAACGTGACTTACACAGCATGCAGGGATGATCTTGCTGGCGGCCTGACCAAGGTACTTTGGAACGCGTCGCAACTCGAGGAAACGTCGGACTTCGAGGATCTGCTCGACGCAGTCCGCGTATTGCGTCCGCGGTGGAACGGTGCGGGCACGGTCACTGCGTGGCGGTACGTGCGCCGCCAGGCATGGGACGACGCGCGCCGCATACTTGAAGACGATGACCTCGAAGCGAAGCGCTCGGCGCTGCACGCCGCGCTGATGGCGGTCTGCCTGTTCGGACTCGAGGACCCGCTCTGGCACAGCTACGCGCGCACAGCCGCCGATCAGCACGAAAACGCGGAAGCAGCACTCATCGGCAACCGGCTGCTGGAGCGCGCGGAAAAGACCACCCCATATACACGGCAAACGCCGGCTGCAACCTTGCAACAGCCCGCAGCAGCCGCTGCGACCGCCTTATCAGCGCAGCAGAACTTCGCATCGTCGATGATGTGGGTTCGTGCCTGAGCCTTGGTTGATGCTTGCGATCGACGCGCGCGGCGCGTCGTCTGCTCATGCGGACGACGCGCCGCGCCGTTTTTCGGCCTCCCCGCTGACTACGAAGTCGACACTTTCGGATTTTAGCCACGATGTTCGCCTTTGGGCCGTGAGAGAGCGCAATCGATTCTAGACTGCTTCCACCGAGTTAAAGCAACGGTCCTTTCAAACGCCACTTAAGAGGAAGAATCATCATGAGTTCCGTCACTACGAGCACCCCCTCCTATTCGACAGACCCGGCCTATTACCTGAACCAGCCGACAGTAAGTCCACAACAAGGACAACCCTCTTCCGGAGGTGGGATGGGAGGCCTGATCGATGAGCTGCTCCAAGTGCTCCAGCAGGCGCTGTCGGATCTTGAGGGCGGGACCCAAGGCGGCGACACATCAGACGGTAGCAGCATGCCCAGTGAATCAGGCGCGTCCGGCGGTGCGGTTATGCCTAGCGGCTCGCCGATGCCGGATTCGACAATGCCGGGCTCGACAATGCCAGGCTCGACAATGCCGGGCGCGACAATGCCGGGCTCGATGATGCCGGGCTCGACAGGCGGCGCGGGCCAGATGACCGCGCAGGACTCAGCGGCCACGCTCTCGTCCTACATGAGCCAGAACGGCATCAATGAGCTGACGCCGAACACCCTGTATTCCCTCTCGCAAAACAGCAACGGCAATACGCCGCCCGAGGTTTCGCAGGCAGCGACATACATGCTCCAGAACCCGAGCGTCTATAACCAGATCGAGACGCATGACGTGTCCGGCGCAGACGGCCAAGCCGGCGTGAATGACCTCCAGTGGGCGGCAGCGGGCGGCCTCGGCGCAGAGGGTAACTCGACCGGCATCGCCGGCGGCATTTGAACCAACATCGGCCGGACCGTCTCGACAACCGCCCTGCCTTAATGGCATGAGCCAGTCTTAAAGACGTGTCCGGCCGCATGATCCGGCGGAAACAGCATCAAGCATTCGCAAAAGACTGTGG
>JAXDQB010000574.1:0-8053 GCA_034668065.1 Paraburkholderia sp. | reverse complement strand
ATTGCGGAGCGTCTGAAGCAGCTCATGGAGCGCGTGCCGTTCTATGCGATCAAGGGCTCGCCGGTCAACGAATCGCCCCTCGGTCTTTTCGATTATGACGAGGACGGCCCGATTCTCGAAGACCAGTACGGCATTCCCCGGCGCTATCTGAAAAGCATCCTGAGCCCGTGGGCCGTCAAGCGTCTACACGAATACAACGGAGACATTCGCAAATTCCGCGTGGTGCGCAGGTATCCGTCGATTCTTCGTCAGATCGGCATCGCGAAGACGGAGCCGGGTGACGAGAACAATCAGGACATATCGTCGCTTGTTGGTAAGGTCGACATTCGCAAACTGGAGCAGTACGCGCAGGACGACGCGGATGCTTACAGCTATTCCGGCGGCCTGTGCCTCGCGAATCAGGGCCTTCTCGAATTCGTCGAAATGTTCAAGGCCCCGATCAAGGTGCTGCACCCGTTGCTGACCGCAACGCAGGAAGGCAACTTCAAGGGCACGGAAGGGTTCGGCGCGATACCTTTCGACGGCATCATCCTCGCGCACTCCAACGAATCCGAGTGGAAGGCCTTCAGGAACAACCGCAACAACGAAGCGTTGCTCGATCGGATCTTCGTGGTGAAGGTGCCGTACTGCCTGCGCGTGTCCGAGGAGATCAAGATCTACGAGAAGCTCATCCGCAACTCGTCGCTCGCGGACGCTGTGTGCGCGCCCGGCACATTGAAGATGATGGGGCAACTCTCGGTCCTTACGCGCTTGCAGGAGCCCGAGAACTCGAACCTGTTTTCGAAGATGCAGGTCTACGACGGTGAAAACCTCAAGGACACCGATCCGAAGGCGAAGTCGTATCAAGAGTATCGTGACTTCGCGGGCGTGGATGAGGGCATGACGGGGGTGTCGACGCGCTTTGCGTTCAAGATTCTCTCGCGCGTGTTCAACTTCGACTCCGCCGAGGTCGCGGCAAACCCCGTGCATCTTATGTACGTGCTCGAGCAACAGATCGAACGCGAGCAGTTTCCACCGGAGACAGAGCAGAAGTATCTGTCTTTCGTGAAGGATGTGCTGGCTTCGCGCTACGCCGAGTTCATTGGCAAAGAGATTCAGACCGCGTATCTGGAATCGTATTCGGAGTACGGTCAGAACATCTTCGATCGCTACGTCACGTATGCCGATTTTTGGATCCAGGACCAGGAATTTCGCGATCACGATACGGGCGAGAGCTTCGACCGCGCCTCGCTCAACGCGGAGCTGGAAAAGATAGAAAAGCCGGCCGGCATCAGTAACCCGAAGGACTTCCGCAATGAGATCGTCAATTTCGTCCTGCGGGCGCGGGCGGCGAATGGCGGCAAGAATCCGGCGTGGATCAGCTACGAGAAGCTGCGCGTCGTGATCGAGAAGAAGATGTTTTCGAACACGGAGGAACTGCTTCCGGTCATCTCATTCAATGCCAAAGGGTCGGCGGAGGAGCAACGCAAGCACGAGGATTTCGTCAATCGAATGGTTGCGAAGGGCTACACGCCGAAACAAGTGCGGTTGCTTTGCGACTGGTACTTGCGCGTGCGCAAGTCGTCGTAACCGAAACGCTACACGCTCGGGGGCAGGTGTCGCTTGAGCGCTTTGCGATGCGCAAGACGCTCGGGCACAAAGCCTGCGCGGTGATTGGCGGCGTCGCCTCCGGGAATTTAGAGCGGGAGACTGAATGTGCTTCACCAGATCATCGACCGCAGGCTGGCAGGGAAGAACAAGAGTATTGCCAACCGCGAGCGCTTTTTGCGCCGCGTGAAGAATTACATTCGGCGCGCCGTATCCGAGGCGGTGCGCGATCGAAGCATCAAAGACATCCAAAGCACGCAGAGCATCACGATTCCACGCAAGGACATTGCCGAGCCGTCGTTTCGGCATGGGGCCGGCGGCAAGCGTGAGCTTGTGCATCCCGGCAACGCAGACTACATTCGCGGCGACAAGATACCGCGCCCCAACGGTGGCGCCGGAGGCGGGGGCAGCCAGGCCAGCAACGAGGGGGAAGGGCAGGACGATTTCGTCTTCGAGCTTTCGCGAGAGGAGTTCATGCAGTACTTCTTCGACGATCTCGAATTGCCGCGACTAGTGAAGACGCACCTGCTCGCCGTGCCGACGTGGAAGAATATTCGCGCCGGCTGGGCAACCGAGGGCACGCCGAACAACATCGACGTCGTTCGCTCGCTGCGCAGTGCCCTTGGCAGGCGCATCGCGCTGGGCGCCCCGCTCGTCAACGACTTGCGAGAACTCGAACGCCAGCTTGAAGCGCTGAAGATGGAGACCGGCGATAACAGCGAGGAAATCAGGCGCCTCGAGGAGAGGATCCATCACTTGCGAGGGCGCATCTGGCGAATCCCCTTTATCGATCCGTTCGATCTGCGCTACGTCAATCGCGTGAAGCAGCCGCAACCGTCGAGTCAAGCCGTGATGTTTTGCCTGATGGACGTGTCTGGCTCGATGGACGAGCAGCGCAAGGATTTATCGAAGCGATTTTTCATCCTGCTGTACCTCTTCCTCAAGCGCAATTACGAAAAAATTGACATTGTGTTGATCCGGCACCATACGCGAGCCGAAGAGGTCGACGAAGACACTTTTTTTCATTCGACGGAAAGCGGCGGCACGGTCGTTTCGAGCGCACTTGAGTTGATGCGCAAGATCGTCGACGAGCGATATTCGCCGAGTGAATGGAATATTTACGGAGCTCAGGCGTCCGACGGCGACAATTGGACCGACGATTCGCCCAAGTGTCGGCGCATTCTGCACGACGACATCCTGCCCAAAACGCGCTACTTCGCCTATATTCAAGTCGCACCGGAAGAGCAGAACCTTTGGCTGGAGTACGCCCAGCTCGCGATGACGCAGCCGCAACTGGCGATGAAGAAGGTAGATACTGCTGCCGATATCTATCCTGTCTTCCGGGAGTTGTTCGAAAAGCAGGCGGCCACATCATGAGTGCTAAGCACCTGCATAACGAATCGCGCGGCTATCAGCCCGAGCGCGGCCGCGACGGTGAGCGCGGTGAGCACATGAACAGTGAACGGGCGGGAATCGACGCTCAAGCGCCTGTTGCGGGGCAAAGGGAACTTCGTATGAACGCAGCCGAGCGCACACCGCTGCCGTGGCCGTCGGACTGGACGTTCGAACTGATTGAGGAGTACGACACGCACATCGCGCGCGTTGCGGAGCAGTACGAACTCGATGTTTATCCTATCCAGCTCGAACTGATCAGCGCCGAACAGATGATGGATGCGTACGCGTCGGTCGGTATGCCGGTCAACTATCGGCACTGGTCGTTCGGTAAGCACTTCCTGTCGACGGAAAAAAGCTACCGCCGCGGGCAGATGGGGCTCGCGTACGAAATCGTCATCAATTCGAATCCATGTATCGCCTATCTCATGGAAGAGAACACGATGACGATGCAGGCGCTAGTCATCGCGCATGCGGCATATGGCCATAATTCGTTCTTTAAGGGCAACTATCTGTTCCGCCTCTGGACCGATGCGCATGCCATTGTCGATTACCTTGTTTATGCCAAGAACTACATCGCCGAATGCGAGGAGCGTTATGGGCTCGACCGCGTCGAAGAGTTGCTCGATTCTTGCCATGCGCTGATGAACTACGGCGTGGATCGCTACAAGCGTCCGCAAAAGCCGTCGCTGGCGAAGGAGTCGGAACTGCGACGCGAACGCGAGGCGTACCTGCAATCGCAAGTTAATGAGCTGTGGCGCACGCTCCCGGTACGAGAGGCACCGCTTGCCGCCGAGGAGGGGGGGCGTTATCCGCCGGAGCCACAGGAAAACCTGCTTTACTTTGCCGAAAAGAACGCTCCGCTGCTCGAGCCGTGGGAGCGCGAGGTGATTCGCATCGTTCGAAAGATCGCGCAGTACTTCTATCCGCAGCGACAGACGCAGGTCATGAATGAGGGCTGGGCAACTTTCTGGCACTACACCCTGCTCAACACCATGTACAACCAGGGACTGCTTGAGGACGGCTTCATGATGGAGTTCCTGCATTCCCACAGCAACGTCATCTATCAGCCGCCCGTCACCAAGCCCTATTACAGCGGCATCAACCCGTATGCGCTCGGTTTTTCGATGATGAGCGATATTCGTCGGATCTGCGAATCGCCGACCGATGAAGACCGCAAATGGTTCCCCGAGATTGCCGGATCGCCGTGGCTGCAAACGCTGCACTATGCAATGCGCAACTTCAAGGACGAGAGCTTCATTGCGCAGTATCTTTCTCCGCACCTGATTCGTGACATGCGGCTTTTCTCGGTGCTGGACGACGACAAGCGCGAAGCACTCGAGGTGTCCGCGATTCACGACGACAGCGGCTACCAGTACGTGCGACAAGCGTTGGCCCGCCAATACGACATGCATCACCGCGAGCCGAATATTCAGGTATGGTCGGTCAATACGCGGGGAGACCGCAGCTTGACGCTGCGGCACTTTATGAGCGATGGTCGCCATTTGTCTGGCGATACCGCCGAAGTGCTGAAGCATATGGCGCGACTTTGGCAGTTCGACGTCTACCTCGAGAGCGTCGACGAAAACGGGACCGTGCGAAAACGCTTCGACTGCCGATACACGGCGCCTGCGCTGCGTCTCTGAGCGAACGCCAGCCGCCCGGGCCCGGCGATCAAGCAATCAATCAAGTGTCTGGCCGCGCCGGCGTGCGCGCGAGCAGCTCGCGCACTTCTTCATCGGTTGTCTGGTCAAAGTTCTCGTAGTGCTGACCGACGCTAAAAAAGAGCGCTGGCTGTGCAATGCAGACGAATTCGTCGACGATTTCCGAAAAATCGGCTTCCGCGCCGATGGGTGCCACCGGCACTGCGACGACGATTCGCGCAGGCCCTCGTTCGCGCAAAGCTTTGACGGCAGCCTGCATGGTCGAACCGGTCGCAATGCCGTCGTCGACGAGAATCGCGGTGCGGCGCTTTATCTCGGACGCAGCCCGCTCGCCGCGGTATGACGCCTCGCGGCGGGTCAACTCCGATTGCTCCTCAGCCAGCACGGCGTCGAACTGCGCTTGGGTGACGTTCGCTCGCCGCATTGTGTCGCGATCAACGAACAGCGCGCCACCCGGCGCAATCGCGCCCATGGCCAGCTCCGGCTGCCCGGGTACCCCGAGCTTGCGCACCGGCAAGATATCGAGCGTAGCGCCGAGCGCCGAGGCGAGCTCGAACGCAACCGGTACGCCTCCGCGAGGCAATGCGAGCACGACCGTTTCCGGGCCTGCCTCACCCTTCATGCGCTCGGCCAGCATCCGGCCGGCTTCGGCACGATCTTTAAATAACGGATACATAATCGGTCTTCGAAGATGGAAGAGGGCGACTGACCTGCACCCGCATAAGGACGATTACAGCGCGTCATGAAAGATGATCCCGAGCGTGTGCCGCAAACCCGAGCGCAGGCGGCTGACGCCATGTCGCATGTTTACGCGATATGCACCTCTCGTACCTTGCATCGGGCGGTGGCTCACGGCGAATATCGCTGCGGCGCCTTGCGAGAGAGGAACGACTTCGACGCGAGACTGCATGCGCGGACGTTGCTCGGTCAGGACGAATTCGCCGCCCGAAAAGTCTCGATCGGGCCGGGACAGCAGAATGGCAACCTGCAACGGGAAAACGTGCTCGCCGTACAGATCCTGATGCAAACAATTGTAGTCGCCCGCGACGTACTGGAGCAGTAAAGGAGTGGGGCGCGTTTGCCCGGCTTCGTGGCAGCGCCGGACAAATGCAGCGTGCGTGGCCGGATAGCGCACGTCGATGCCGAGCGCTCGGTTCCAGTTATTGGCGACAGCCACGAGATGCGGATAGATCGTCGAGCGCAAAGTCTGGACTAGGCCCGGTAGCGGGTAGTCGAAATATTTGTATTCACCGCGGCCGAAACCGTGGCGAGTCATAACAATGCGGCTTCGAAAGCGCGCGTTGTCATGGTAAAGCGCCGCGAGTGCCTCGCACTCTGCCGGTGTCAGCAAACCGGGCACGACTGCGGCGCCGAACTCGTTGAGCGTCGGTTCGACGCCGTCCCAGTCGAACCCGTGTACGCGAGCGATGGCGCCATCAGTCGATTCGCTTATGTGGCGATTCGCCTCCGGCAAAGGCGTGGCGATTTGCGCAGGACTCGTCACGATTTGCTCCAAGTTCTCTTGCAAACCTCACTGTACGATCACGGAATCGTCTGCGCACGCCGATGCTTGCGGGTCAATTCGGCGAGCGGTGCAGACTTAATCAGTCATCCAGCGAAATGATCCGGTTCGCAACCGCGATCAGGTCCGGCCCGATGATGTCCGGCTGATCGCCGACGATCAGGGGCGCATTACCGGGACGCGTGACGAGTGCCGCCGCATAACCGGCCGCGCTAGCGCCCAGGGTGTCCCAGGTGTGCGCGGCGATGAGACGGAGCATGTCAGGCTTAACGCCGAGTTCGCTTGCGACCAATCCATACGTCTGGGGCGAAGGTTTGTAGCGCTTTACTTCGTCCACGGAGAAAAGACGTTCGAAATAGTGCGAAAGCCCTGCCTTGTCGAGCAGTGCCTTGCCCGCTTGCGGAGCGGAATTCGTGAGCGTCACCATTCGGAACCCCGCTTGTCCAAGGCGCTCGAGCGCTTCGCCAGCCTCTGGATGAGGCGGCAGGCTGCGCATGGTTTCCGCGAATTCCTCGATGTCTGCGTCGTCGACTGCGACGTGTCGAATCGTGGCCACCATGCGCAACACGGCTACTGAGAGCTTTCCGAAGTCGATGTACCCGCCGCTCAGGCTCAGCGCCTGAGAATAGAGAATCAGCTCGGCGAACCATTGGCGCATGACGCGCGCGTCGCCGAATGTTCGCGCAAAGAAAGGGTTGAGTACTGCGATGTCGAGCAATGTCTCGTTGACGTCAAACACGAGAATGCGACGTCGGGCAGTGGTGAGAGTCATGCGGGTTCCCTCTGTAACGATGAGTCGGGTCAACGCCAACTTCAGCGATTGGCTTTGCCCGCTGAAATCTATCCACGTTCGGAGATTGCGCGGGTGGCGTGTTCTGTTGCCGCCAGCATATAGTCTTTTCGCGCTTCCATGGTTCGTCGCCGTGGTATCAGCGCGGTCTCGCTACCGGCGCGTACATCGCTGTAAACGCGCCGGACTTGCGCCGTCTCAAGCTGTGGCCCAAAGGCCTCTTTAGGCTTGGTACATCCTTTAGTCGTCGAGGTTCCAGGATCATTACAACAATCTGGACAAAAGGTATGCGGGCATACCGCCAAACCCGGGAGACTTGAGCTCTATGGTGCCGCAGTGTGGCTCCCAGAGTACTGCGCTCCGTTACCCCGCTCCAAGCGCACCTCGCGAATTCAGCAAAGAGGGGCGCGCGAGCAGGAACGCGCCGCTCAGCGCAACCGCGCCGATTGCGACCGCCAGCACGAAATGCCAGTCGGCCTGCGGCATGATCTGCGGCAGCAGCCCCACCGACAGCGCCGGCGGCATGTGCAATCGCAGCGTGCGCAACGTTGCGATACCGATCAGCAGCACGGCGGCTACGGATAGAGGGCCTGCGCCGAGCATCATGATTGCGGCGACACCGGTGCCCGCTGCAATCGAGCAGGCCAGCGGCAGGGCCAGAGGACGCTGAGCCCACGGACAGACCTCCGCACGGGCGAACATCTCATATGCGATGACGACAAGCGGCGGAAAAAGGATCAGCCGGAGTCCGGTGACAGTAGCCAGTCCGTATGTCAGCAGGAGGAAACCGATGAAAGCGAATACCCAGACAGAACGTCGAGGCGTATGGTCCGGCACATCGTCCGTGGCATTCCTGCTGCTTACCGGTGTCTGGTGAACTTGCGGTGCGAACATCCGGCCGTAGATCGCGGACACGACGGCCAGCACGCCAGTCACTGCAGCAATCGATACGGGGTACCACCAGCTTGTGACGCCGAGCGCGAGCGGCAGGAAGGCCGCCGAAATCGCGGGCGCGACGGGCGAACGGAGCAGGCGGATCATCAGTATCGCGCCGGCGATGCACAGTGCCGCCGACCCGAGGCTGTAAGGCATAGCTTG
>JAXDQB010000573.1:0-3878 GCA_034668065.1 Paraburkholderia sp. | reverse complement strand
CCCAGGGCGGGCGGCAGCAAAGTAAGTGACTGGCGGACTAACCGCGCTTCTTTCAAGTACGCGGCGGGACCGTGTCGGCGGGTGATTCCGGTGAGCCGTCGTCGCGAAACCGCACGTCCGCTGCGTGATCCTCCGCCTCTTCAGCGCGATGAGCGTCCGAATGCTTGGCGAGGTAATCGTAGATCGCATAGCAGAGATTTTCGCAGCCAAGGCCCGTCAGCGCCGAAATCTCGAACACGGGGCCGTCCCACCCGAAGCGTTTGATGAAATCCGCCACGCGCGCTTCGCGCTCGTCCTCGGGCACCATGTCGAGTTTGTTGAGCACGAGCCAGCGCGGCTTCAGATAAAGCGCCTCGTCGTACTTGCGCAGCTCGCCGACGATCGCCTTCGCTTCCGCGACCGGATCGACAGCCTCGTCGAACGGGGCGAGATCGACGAGATGCAGGAGCAGCCCCGTGCGCTGCAGATGCCGCAGGAACTGATGGCCCAGGCCCGCGCCTTCGGCCGCCCCTTCGATCAAACCCGGGATGTCCGCGATGACGAAGCTCTTGCTCGGCCCGACGCGCACGACGCCCAGATTCGGAGCGAGTGTCGTGAACGGATAGTCGGCAATTTTCGGCCTCGCGTTCGAAACCGACGAGATGAACGTCGATTTTCCCGCGTTCGGCATACCGAGCAGGCCAACGTCGGCCAGCACCTTCAGCTCGAGCCGCAGCATGCGGCGCTCACCGGGCTTGCCCTCGGTCTTCTGGCGCGGCGCGCGGTTCGTGCTTGACTTGAAGTGGAGGTTGCCGAGGCCGCCCGCTCCGCCTTGGGCAATCAACACCGTCTGCTCATGCTCGGTCAGATCGGCGATCAGTTCGCCGGTGTCGAGATCGGCGATGGCCGTGCCTACGGGCATGCGCAAGACGATATCGTCACCGCCCTTGCCATAGCAATCCGAGCCGCGGCCGTTCTCGCCGTTGCGCGCCAGGTGCTTCTTTGCGTAGCGGTAGTCGATAAGCGTGTTGATGTTGCGGTCTGCGACGGCGTAGACGCTGCCGCCACGACCGCCATCGCCGCCGTCCGGACCGCCGAACGGGACGAACTTCTCGCGGCGCATCGACGCGCTGCCGTCGCCGCCGTCGCCGGCGATCACCTCGATCCGCGCTTCGTCAATGAACTTCATTTGTCGCTCCGTCCCGTGTTTCCGATATTTTGCGCCGCCCGCCGCGCGATAACCACGCCGCGACATCGGCACGCACCGCCGAATGGACCGCGGAATACAAAAGGCCCCGCCAACTTCGCGGGGCCTTTCTAGATTTGACGCTCCCGTGCCGGATCGGACTCAGGCCGCGGCAGGAACGACGTTGACCGTGTGCCTCCGCTCGGCGCCCTTCGTCGTGAACTTGACGTGGCCCTCGACCAACGCGAAGAGCGTGTGGTCCTTGCCCATACCGACGTTGTCGCCGGCGTGAACGCGCGTGCCGCGCTGGCGAATGATGATGCCGCCCGCGTTGATCGCCTGGCCGCCGTAAACCTTCACGCCAAGTCGTTTTGACTCGGAATCGCGGCCGTTGCGGGAAGACCCGCCTGCTTTTTTGTGTGCCATCTGATTGCTCCTTGACCCGTGCGCTTACGCGTTGATCGCGTCGATGCGCAGTTCCGTGTAATTCTGGCGGTGACCAGCATGCTTCTGATAGTGCTTCCGGCGACGCATCTTGAAGATGGTCACTTTGGCATGCCGACCCTGCGACACGACGGTAGCCTTGACGGAAGCCCCACTGACCAGCGGCGTACCGAACTTAATCGATTCGCCTTCGCCCACTGCGAGAACCTGGTCGAGCGTGATTTCAGCGTCAATGTCTGCCGGTATCTGTTCTACTTTCAATTTTTCGCCGACGGCAACCTTGTATTGCTTGCCACCGGTTTTTATGACCGCGTACATTGAGAACCTCACTCTGTGTTTGCCGCCGCACATGGCGACCGTTTTGTGGCTGACCGTTTTGTGGCGTTCCGTGGCGTCTTGTGACCATCCACTTAACTTCCCACTAAACCACCCACCAAACCACCCACCCGCGCGCGGCGCTCCCACGCACCGTTGCGTGAAAACGCGTGATTATACATGGGGTTAGCTGCACAGTCAAAACCCCTTGCAGTCGGCCCGGCAGGCTCTGCGCCCGTCCCGGGCACGCCCAGCGCCGAGTATTGCGCCTCGCCTCGCTCCATGCCCGCCTCGCCCAAACCCCTCGCCAGCCCTCGGTTCGGGCCATAACCCTTTATAATCCGCGCACCACCCAATTTTCCCATCATGTCGTCGACCGCCACCTCTTCCCCCAGTGCCGCCAACCTGCTCGCTCCGATCACCGAGGACATGGAGCAGGTCAATCGTGTCATCCGGCAACGTTTGGCTTCCGAGGTGATGCTGATCAACCAGATCTCGGAGTACATCATCGGTGCGGGGGGCAAGCGGCTGCGTCCGGCGCTGCTGCTGCTCGTAGCGCGCGCGCTTGGCGACACGACGGGGTACCGGCATGAGCTCGCGGCTGTCGTCGAGTTCATTCATACCGCGACGCTGTTGCACGACGACGTCGTCGACGAATCGGACTTGCGGCGCGGCCGCAAGACGGCCAATGCGCTTTTCGGCAACGCGGCGAGTGTGCTGGTGGGCGACTTTCTTTACTCGCGTTCGTTCCAAATGATGGTGGGCGTGGGCAAGACGCATGTGATGGAAATCCTCTCCGAGGCGACCAACATCATCTCTGAAGGCGAAGTGCTTCAATTGCTCAACATGCATGATGCGGACGTTGGCGAAGGCCGTTACATGCAGGTGATCCGCTACAAGACGGCGAAGCTTTTCGAGGCGGCGGCGCAGTTGGGCGCCGTGCTGGCAGGCGTAGAGGCAACAACGGAAGCCGCCGCCGCGGAGTTTGGCCGCCGCATCGGCACGGCATTCCAGATCATGGACGACTGGCTCGACTACACTGGGACGGCCGAATCGATGGGCAAGAATGCCGGCGACGACCTGCGCGAAGGCAAGCCGACGTTGCCGCTCATCTATCTGATCGAACGCGGCACCCCCGAGCAGTCGGCACTCGCGCGCCAGGCAATCGAACAGGGCGGCACCGATCGCTTCGATACGATCTTCGAGGCAATTACTCGTTCGGGCGCACTCGATCACACGCTCGAGTGCGCCAAGCGCGAAGCGGAAGCGGCTGCCGCTGCTATTTCGTCGTTCCCCGATTCCATTTACAAAAAAAGCCTGCTAGAATTATGCTCTTACTCGACGGCGAGGCAGTCTTAAGCAAGTCTCGCGGCGCGTTGAGTTCAAGCAGTCCAAAATCGGGGTGTAGCTTAGC
Source organism: Paraburkholderia sp. (assembly GCA_034668065.1). Lineage (GTDB taxonomy): Bacteria > Pseudomonadota > Gammaproteobacteria > Burkholderiales > Burkholderiaceae > Trinickia. The sequence goes on along the minus strand of JAXDQB010000573.1, from coordinate 540 downwards.
CTGGTAGAGCGCTACGTTCGGGACGTAGAGGCCGGAGGTTCGAATCCTCTCACCCCGACCAGAATTTGGTTACGTCGTTGTAGTTGTACTGCAGGAAGCTCTGTGTAGTACAACCCGCTGATAAAGCCTTGCGAAACGCTTCGGTTCGCGAGGCTTTTTTCATTACAGCTACAACAAAGCAATCATGCCCAATTCTGCGTAGTACCGATTCGTTGCCGGAAAGACCCCGGTCAACGCGTCGATCAAGAATGGGCCGTTAAATCGGGACGCCTCGCTCAGCGCATCTACAAGTCATCGAGGCTTTCGACCATGCGCGACACGGAGCGAAGCGGCATAAGCTAGCAAAAGCTGTCTAGACCTCGACGCTCGAAAATGCTCAAGGCTGCCGTCGCGTGGCGTTCACAGTTTGAATATCGAAACGGCGGATTTCAGATCGCTTGCCTGCAACTCTAGCGAGCTTGCAGCCGCCGCCGCCTGTTCGACCAGCGCCGCGTTCTGCTGCGTGACTTCGTCCATCTGCGTGACGGCCTGATTGACCTG
>JAXDQB010000572.1:0-5872 GCA_034668065.1 Paraburkholderia sp. | reverse complement strand
CGTCGCCGGCATGCGGGAGGTCATCGCTCAGGCGAGCGCGGCGCGCGCATCGTTCAACGGACGGTTCGTGCAATACGACGGGACATCGGTGGATTGGTAGTGTGAAAACAAGGAGACGAACAACATGGTGCTGGATCAGGATCACACGATGATCCGCGACGCGGTGCGCATCTTCGTGCGCGATGCTGTCGCCCCCTACGCTGCATCCTGGGACCGCGACCGCACGTTTCCCAAGGATGTGCATCGTCAGCTCGCCGAGCTTGGTGTGTACGGCGTGCTGGTGCCGCAAGAGTACGGCGGGGCGGGCCTCGATGCGCTCGCGCTCGCCTTGATCATCGAAGAGATCGCGGCCGGCGACGGCGGCACCTCGACGGCGATCTCGGTCAACAACTGTCCGGTCTGCAGCATATTGCTCGCCTATGGCGACGATGCGCAAAAGCACACATGGCTGACGCCGCTTGCGCACGGCGAGATGCTTGGCGCGTTCTGCCTGACCGAGCCGCAGGCAGGATCGGACGCGTCGGCGCTGCGCACGAGCGCCGTGCGCGACGGCGACAGTTACGTCATCAACGGCGTGAAGCAGTTCATCACGAGCGGCAAGAACGGCGACGTGGCGATCGTCATGGCGGTGACGGACAAAGCGGCCGGCAAGCGCGGCATCACCGCCTTCATCGTGCCGACCGATACCCCCGGTTATATTGTCGCGCGGCTTGAAGACAAGCTCGGCCAGCATTCGTCCGATACCGCGCAGATCGTCTTCGAAAATTGCCGCGTGAGCGCCGCCAACCGCATCGGCGCCGAGGGCGACGGCTACCGAATTGCGCTTTCCGGCCTCGAAGGCGGACGCATCGGCATTGCGGCGCAAAGCGTCGGCATGGCGCGCGCGGCATTCGAGGCAGCGCTTGCGTATGCCAAAGAGCGAGAAAGTTTCGGAGAGCCGATTTATCGACATCAAGCCGTACAGTTCCGCTTCGCCGATATGGCAACGCAGCTTGAAGCCGCACGCCAGCTCGTGTGGCATGCCGCCTCGCTCAAGGACGCCGGCGAGCCTTGTTTGACGGAGGCGGCAATGGCGAAGCTCTTCGCCTCCGAGGCGGCGGAACGCATTTGCTCGGCCGCATTGCAAAGCTTCGGCGGGTATGGTTACGTCACCGACTTCCCGGTCGAGCGTATCTATCGCGACGTACGCGTCTGCCAGATTTACGAAGGCACGAGCGATATCCAGAAAATTCTTATCGCACGCGGTCTCGGGTAAAGCGTTTATGAGCAAAGCGAAATCGAATGCGTCAGCCTTGGCCCTAGGCGATTGCCCGTGCGGCGGCGCGGCCCCGGGGCGGCACTCGCCGGGCACACCGGCAAATTCGGCAAGTTCGGCCACCTCGGCCAAACCGCCGCGCTTGGCTGACTGCTGCGGGCCGTATCTGAGCGGCGCTTGCGTGCCGCCCCGCGCGCTCGAGCTGATGCGCTCACGCTACAGCGCCTATGTGTTGGGCGACACAGACTATTTGCGCGCGACATGGGACCCTTCAACTTGTCCCGCCGATCTCGCGGTCGATCCCGATGCGCCCGACGCCCCACGTTGGTTAGGATTGCAGATCAAAAAATTCGAGGCGCATGACGACACCCATGCCGTCGTCGAATTCGTCGCCCGCTTCAAAACCGGCGCGCGCGGTCACCGCCTGCACGAAGTCAGTCGCTTCACGCGCGGGGCCGACGGGCGCTGGCGCTATGTCGACGGCGATGTAAGCGAACGCTGAGCTCGCCTCGCAAAACGCGGCGAGCGGGAGGCTTGCATTCAACGGGTGAAATCCGTCCGTTTCGGCGCCCATGTCAAAAGGAAATGACCCGAAATTTCGGGTTCTCCTCGATTGCACACGGGAATTTTGGCGGACTAGGATGGACCTCGCTTGTGACGCGTGCGCTCAGACGAATTGTCGCCGGCCAAGGGTTTACTCTAGGGGCCAAACCGCGTGCGGCGATCGGCGCCACTGCCTGTCGAAATCCGCTCGCGCTCCGCGTGCGCGCCACATTCCCGCGTTTTTTGCGTTTTTTCCATTGACCGTCGGCTTTTCGTCGCGCGGCCCAGGGGGCGAATTGCGCTCGTTACCGCCCTCTTCGGGTAACGGCGTTGCATGAGCCCAAGCGCGGACACCAAGCCGGAGAGGCGAGCCGGATAGGTGAGCAGATAAGCGGTGAATAGACCCGTCGCCGGGATGCATCGATTTCGATTTCAGAGCAGGCAGCGCGCATGAGTTGGAAAAATGCTTTGGTGGTGTGGGCGTGCGCGTGCGCATGCGTAACCGTTCACGCGGGCTCCGGCACGACGGTGCAGACTGCGGCGCTCGCCTCGAACCCAGCGGGGCCGCTTTCGGCCGGCAACGTTGCGCCCCTTGACTTCGACGAATCCGAACTGCCCGCGCTCTCCGCCGGCCTCAACGAACGGATCGTGCGCATCCCAGTCGACAGTACAGGCTCGATCACGCTCGAGACAACGATCTTCAAGCCCGACGGTGCTGGACCGTTCCCAATGATCGTCTTCAATCACGGCAAGATGCCGGGCGATCCGCACACGCAGGCACGCAGCCGGCCACTCGCCTTCGCGCGCGAGTTCGTGCGCCGCGGCTACGTTGTCGTTGCGCCGAATCGCGAAGGCTTCGCAAAGTCCGGCGGCACCTATCAGCAAGAAGGCTGCGATGTGGAAAAGAACGGCTCGGCGCAGGCCGCAGACGTTGCGGCGACGATAGCCTACATGTCGAAGGCATCGTACGTGGACGCGTCGCAAATCGTCGTGGCCGGCACATCGCATGGCGGGCTGACCGCGATCGCCTACGGCACGCAAGCCGCGCCCGGCGTGCGCGGCCTCATTAATTTCTCCGGGGGTTTGCGGCAGGACGCCTGCTCGGGCTGGCAGGACAATCTCACGCACGCGTTCGAAGTCTACGGCGAACAGGTGCACGTGCCGTCGCTCTGGCTCTATGGGGACAATGATTCGATCTGGACCCCTGATCTGACGCGGCGCATGTATGCCGCGTATGTCAATCACGGCGCAGCCGCGAAGATGGTCGACTTCGGCGCTTACAAGAACGACGCACACCGGCTTGTCGTCGATCGCGACGGCGTACCGATCTGGTGGCCGTCGGTCGACGCGTTCCTCACGCGCATCGGCATGCCGACGCGCGCCGAGTACCGCGTAGAAGAGCCTGCCGGGCCGCCCTCGTCGGGTTACGCGGCCGTCGATGCGATCAATGCCGTCCCGTACGTCGACATGGCAGGCCGCGCCGCTTATCGCAAGTTCCTGCGGCAATATCCGAGCCGCGCGTTTGCGCTCGCCGAGTCGGGCGCATGGTCATGGGCCGAGGGAGGGGATGATCCGAAGTCTGTCGCGCTCGCCAATTGCACCGAGGAAAACCACGGCGACCCCTGCCGCCTTTACGCGGTCAACGACAAAGTCGTCTGGGACAGCGGCACCCGGACGGCATCCTCGGGCGCCAACGGCGATCTGGGCGGCATCGCCGCCGCTTCGCGCTCCTCGTTCGCAAGCCGCTAAGGCTTGTTGGCACCGCTCGAATGCCGGGATGCGGGGACACGCATCGTCGCCCGCTCCGTCGGGATCCCGATTGGTCTTGATCTGGCCATTTCACTGTCGGCCACCGCCCGCAGTGGCGAGGCTTCGCGCAAATTTTTCCATCGCACTGGGTCAGTCTGACGTCGCCAATGGCGCCGAACCTGTGTGATTTCACGTGAAGCGCGGCGAGCTGTATCGAAATTCAGCCAAATTGCGGCACGCAAGCCAGCACAGAAAACGTGCATCGCGCCCCGGAACGCGCTACTCTCACGTCCGCTTTTCCTCGCGCGCCGCATGAGCGCGCAGAGACGATGGACAGGTTCGCACTTCCTACATGCGGACGCAAAGATGGAACGAATTCAAATGAACGTCGATGGTTCCAAGCAGGTGTCGAGCGCACAAGCGAACAAACCGGCGGACAGACATGAAAGCCGGCAGAGCTCGCACGACTGGATCGAACGCAGCCTTGCAGCGGTCTGGCACCCATGCACGCAGATGAAACACCATGAACGCCTGCCGCTCGTTGCGGTGGCGCGCGGCTCGGGCGCATGGCTCTTCGATCACGCGGGCCGCAGATATCTCGACGCAATCAGTTCGTGGTGGGTCAATCTATTCGGGCATGCGAATCCGCGCATCAACGAAGCGCTGAAAGCCCAGCTCGACACGCTCGAGCACGTCATGCTTGCAGGCTGCACCCACACAGGCGCCGTTGAACTGGCCGAGCGGCTCTCGCAGCTCACGCATGGCACGCTCGGTCATGCGTTCTTCGCATCGGATGGCGCATCGGCCGTCGAAATCGCCCTGAAGATGAGCTTCCACTACTGGCGCAATCATGGACGCGACGAGAAGCGCGAATTCGTCTGTATCGCCAACGGCTACCATGGCGAGACGATCGGCGCGCTCGGCGTCACGGACGTTGCATTGTTCAGGGATGCTTACGATTCGCTGATCCGCTGCGCACATGTGGCCGCGTCACCCGATGCGCGCGCAGCCCACGCCGGCGAAAGCGCGGCCGATGTGGCCCGGCGCGCACTCGACGACGTTCGCGCGCTCTTCGAATCGCGCGCTCAGCAGATCGCCGCGCTGATCGTCGAGCCACTCGTGCAATGCGCAACGGGAATGGCGATGCATGATGCGTCTTACGTGGCGGGCTTGCGCGCGCTGTGCGACGAATACGAAGTTCATCTGATCGCCGATGAAATCGCCGTGGGCTGTGGACGTACCGGAACGTTCTTCGCCTGCGAGCAGGCAGGCGTATGGCCCGATTTCCTCTGCTTGTCAAAGGGCATCAGCGGCGGCTACTTGCCATTGTCGATCGTGCTATCGCGCGACGAGATCTTCGCCGCCTTCTACGACGACGACACCACGCGCGGCTTTCTGCACTCGCATTCGTACACGGGCAACCCGCTTGCGTGCCGCGCAGCGCTCGCCACGCTCGATCTTTTTCAGAGCGACAACGTCCTCTCGGCGAACGAAAGAAAATCGTCGGCGCTCTTCGCGGCGCTGGCACCGCTCGCCTCGCATGAGGCCGTGCGTCACTTGCGGCGCTGCGGCACAATCATCGCATTCGACGCCGCGCTGGAGGGCGACGCCGCGCGCACGTTCTCGCGCCGCTTCTTCGACCACGCGCTGTCGCGGGAATTGCTGCTGCGCCCAATCGGCACCACCGTCTACCTGATGCCGCCATATATTTTGGACAACGAAGAAATTGCGCTGCTTGCCGCGCGAACGTGCGAGACGTTCGAAGCGACCCTGCAAGCGCCACTTTCAAGCGGAGGGCATTGATGTTTCTGCTCGACACGCTGCGCGAGGGCCTCGCCGAAATCGACACGCGCGGCCTGACGCGGCGCCGCCGAATCGCCGAGACGCCTTGCGGCGCGCACATGAACGTTGACGGCCGCGAGATCGTCGGGTTCGCCAGTAACGACTATCTCGGCCTCGCCGCGCACCCTGCACTGGCGGCCGCGCTCGCCGAAAGCGCGAGCCGCTATGGCACGGGCAGCGGTGGCTCGCATTTGCTCGGCGGTCATTCGCGTGCACACGCTCAGCTCGAGGACGATCTCGCGGCGTTTTGCGGCGGCTTCGTCGATACGCCGCGCGCGCTCAGCTTCTGCACCGGCTACATGGCGAATCTCTCGACATTGACGACACTTGCCGGGCGCGACACGACGCTCTTCTCCGACGCCCTCAATCACGCCTCGCTAATCGACGGCGCGCGGCTGTCGCGCGCAGACGTGAAGATTTATCCGCATGGCGATTTTGCGGCGCTCGCGGCGATGCTGGAGGCATCCGATTCGAGCATGAAGC
>JAXDQB010000571.1:0-10432 GCA_034668065.1 Paraburkholderia sp. | reverse complement strand
CAGCTGGCAGGACGACGCGGCGAAGCGGCGCGGCATCAAGACCCGCGGCGATACGAGCGGAGGTGTCGATCGCGGTTGGCGCGGCGGCCCGAAGGGGCGGGGCAAGCACCAGGAAGCCGCCACTTCGTTCCAGGCGCCGACCGAGCCGATCGTGCGCGAGGTCCATGTGCCCGAGACAATCACGGTGGCCGATCTCGCACACAAGATGTCCGTAAAGGCATCCGAGGCCATCAAGGTGATGATGAAGCTCGGCCAGATGGTCACGATCAACCAGATGCTCGATCAAGAAACGGCGATGATCATCGTCGAGGAACTCGGGCACCATGCGGTCGCGGCCAAGCTTGACGATCCCGAGGCGTTGCTCGTCGAAAGCGAAGCGAGCGACGGCGAGCAGTTGCCGCGTCCGCCCGTCGTCACGGTCATGGGACACGTCGACCACGGCAAGACGTCGCTGCTGGACTACATCCGTCGTGCGAAGGTCGCAGCGGGTGAAGCGGGAGGCATCACGCAGCATATCGGCGCCTACCACGTCGAGACGCCGCGCGGCGTAATCACGTTCCTCGATACGCCGGGTCACGAGGCGTTCACGGCGATGCGCGCCCGGGGTGCGAAGGCGACTGACATCGTCATTCTGGTGGTGGCGGCAGACGACGGTGTCATGCCTCAGACGAAGGAAGCCATTGCTCACGCGAAGGCGGGCGGGGTGCCGATCGTCGTGGCGATCAACAAAATTGACAAGCCCGAGGCGAATCCCGATCGTGTCAAGCAGGAGCTTGTCACCGAAGGCGTCGTGCCGGAAGAGTACGGTGGCGATTCGCCGTTCGTGGCGGTATCGGCGAAGACGGGTGCGGGGATCGACGATCTCCTCGAGAACGTTCTGTTGCAAGCCGAAGTGCTTGAACTCAAGGCGCCGGTTGAAGCGCCTGCGAAGGGTCTTGTCATCGAAGCGAAGCTAGACAAGGGCAAGGGCCCGGTCGCGACGATTCTCGTTCAATCTGGCACGCTTAGCCGCGGCGACGTTGTCCTCGCAGGCAGCGCTTACGGCCGCGTGCGGGCGATGCTCGACGAAGCGGGTAAATCGACGAAATCAGCGGGGCCGTCGATTCCGGTTGAAATCCAGGGTCTGTCAGAAGTACCGGCGGCCGGCGAAGAGGTCATGGTTCTCCAGGACGAGCGCAAGGCGCGCGAGATCGCACTGTTCCGTCAGGGCAAGTTCCGCGACGTGAAGCTCGCAAAGCAACAGGCGGCGAAGCTCGAGAGCATGCTCGAGCACATGGGCGAGGGCGAAGTCAAGAACCTGCCCCTTATCGTCAAGGCGGACGTGCAGGGTTCGCAGGAAGCGCTCGTGCAGGCACTGCAGAAGCTGTCGACCGACGAAGTGCGCGTGCAAATCGTGCATGGCGCGGTGGGCGGCATCAGCGAATCGGACGTCAACCTCGCAACTGCATCGAAGGCGGTCATCATCGGCTTCAACACGCGTGCCGATGCTCTGGCGCGCAGGCTCGCCGAAACGAACGGCGTCGACATTCGCTACTACAACATCATCTACGATGCCGTGGATGAGGTGAAGGCGGCAATGTCCGGCATGCTCTCGCCGGAGAAGCGTGAAATCATCACCGGCATGGTCGAAGTTCGCCAGGTGTTCAGTGTGCCGAAGATCGGCGCGGTCGCGGGCTGTATGGTCACGGAGGGGCTCGTCAAGCGCTCGTCGTCGGTGCGCGTTCTGCGCAACAACGTGGTCATCCATACCGGCGAGCTCGATTCGCTGAAGCGCTTCAAGGACGACGTCAAGGAAGTGAAGCAGGGCTTCGAGTGCGGCATGTCGGTCAAGAACTTCAACGATATTCTCGTGGGTGACCAGTTCGAGGTGTTCGAAGTGACCGAAGTCGCGCGTACGCTCTAAGCGCGGCGGACTCGGCTAGGGGCGGGATGGGCTAAGGCGGCCTGTCCCGCCCGTTGCTTTTTTGGGCGGCGCGCCCGCTTGTGGAGCCGGCGGGGGCGTTGCCCGTTGCCGCACGGAAGGCGCATATAGGCGCATATAGGCGCATATAGGCGCGCAGCCATCGCATCAGGAATTCGCCATGTCGAAGAAACGCAGTTCCCCAAACCGTAACGTGCAGATCGCAGATCAAATCCAGCGCGATCTGTCCGAACTCATCATGCGTGAGGTCAAGGACCCGCGCATCGGGCTAGTCACAATCCAAAGCGTGGAGCTGACGCCCGACTACGCGCACGCGAAGGTCTACTTCACGACGCTCACGGGCGACGCCTCCGCAACGCAAGTGGCACTCAACCACGCAGCGGGACATCTGCATAATCTGCTCTTCAAGCGTTTGCATATCCATACGGTCCCGACGCTGCATTTCCATTACGACAAGACGATCGAAAAGGCTGTAGAGATGTCGCGTCTGATCGATGAGGCGAACGCCAATCGCGCGAAAGACGATTGATTCAATGATCGATCCGCATTGCGTCCGCGTTTCTTTTTTTCGTATTTCGTTTGTCGTCAATTGATGTTTCATCCCGTGTCTTTTTGTTCTAATCGGTTTCGATGAATCAGGCTCAACGTCCACGCGTGCCGCGCCGTGCGCTAGATGGTGTGCTGCTGCTCGATAAGCCCATTGGTCTTTCGAGCAACGATGCGCTGATGGCAGCTAAGCGCCTTTATCTCGCGAAGAAGGCTGGCCATACGGGCACGCTGGACCCGCTGGCCTCCGGTCTGCTGCCGCTTTGCTTTGGCGAGGCGACGAAGTTTTCGCAGGACTTGCTCGAGGCCGACAAGACTTACGAGGCGACGATGCGTCTTGGAATGCGTACGTCGACCGGCGACGCCGAGGGCGAAGTGCTCGATACGCGCCCCGTGAATGTCGATGAGGCTGCGCTGGCCGCGGCTTTTGCGCGTTTTCGCGGCGAGATCGTACAGGTGCCACCGATGTATTCGGCGCTCAAGCGCGACGGCAAGCCGCTCTATGAGTACGCGCGGGCGGGGCAGGTCGTCGAGCGGCAGGGCCGCGTCGTGACGATCCGGCTTCTCGAAACGCTCGATTGCGCGCTGCCCGACGTGACGTTTCGCGTGACATGCAGCAAAGGCACCTATGTGCGCACGCTTGCGGAAGATATTGGCGAGGTGCTGGGTTGCGGGGCGCATCTCGTTGCGCTCAGGCGTACCGGTGTGGGTGCGCTGTCGCTCGAACATGCGGTGACGCTCGATGCGCTTTCGACAATGGAGGCGGCAGCGCGCGATGCAATGCTGCGGCCGGTCGATGCTTTGTTATCGACGTTTGCGGCTGTTTGCCTTTCGCCGGATGAGGCGCGGCGCTTTCAGCAGGGGCAGAGGCTGCGTCTTGCGGATCTGTCGTCTATTGAACATGGGATCGGCGCTGGCAGCTCAGACGTTGGCGCGCGCGTGCGCGTATATCGTGTCGACGATGGTGCGCTGCTGGGTGTGGCTCGCGCGGAAAACGGCGTCCTTGCCCCCGAGCGGCTCGTGATCAGCTCGTGATCGGCTTCTGATCGGCTTCTGATCTGCTCTGATTGCGGGACGGGGGGGCGGGACGTCGTAACTGTGCATCAGTGCGCGGCCGAGGCCGCGGCACTGCTATCGCCCGCGCCCGCGCGCTCGGGCCGCGTGATCCAGATCAGCCCGATGAGCGCGATGAACATGCCCGCCGAGATATAGAACAGGTCGTTTACTGCGAGCTGTGCCGCCTGCTGCGTCGCGAGCCGGTCGAAAAGTCCATACTGTTGTTCCGCATTGAGGCCCGTCGCAGCACCCGTTTGCGTCATCGACTGAACGAAGGTGGGATCGAAAACGCTTGCGCGCTCCATGAGCTGAGCGTGGTGAAAGCCCGTCCGGTGGTCCCACGCAGTCGTGAAGATCGAGGTGCCGATACCGCCGCACATGATCCGCACGAAATTGGACAGGCCCGAAGCGGCAGCGATCCGATTGCCCGGCAGCCCCGAAAGCGTAATCGAGACGAGCGGAATGAAGAACCCCGCCATCGCGATACCCTGCACGAGCGTGGGCATCGCGAGCGACCAAGTGTCGACGCCGGTGGTGTAGCGCGAACGCATCCAGAAACACAGCGCAAACACGCAGAACGCGGCGGTCGCGATCTTGCGCGGGTCGGTGCGCGGCATGAATTTTCCGGTTACCGGCGAAAGCAGGATGGCGAACACGCCGACGGGCGCCATGACGAGGCCGGCGTCAGTTGCCGTGTAGCCGATGTCTGTCTGCAGCCACAGCGGCAGGAGCACAAGATTGCCGAAATAGAGCCCGTAGCCGATCGACAGCGCGATTGTGCCGCCCGTGAAGTTTCGCCTCTTGAAAAGCGACAAGTCAACGACCGGATGCTCTGCCGTCAGCTCCCAGACAATGAAAAATGCGAGGCCGATCACCGCCGTGAGCGCCAGCACGATGATCGTCGTCGACGAGAACCAGTCGAGGTCTTTGCCTTTGTCGAGCATGACCTGCAGCGAGCCCACCCAGATCACGAGGAGCCCTAGCCCCACGGTATCGATCGGTGCCTTTTTGATGGCCGAATCGCGTGTGCGGAAGATTGCCCACGTTGCGATGGCCGCGACGATGCCAACGGGAATGTTGACGTAGAAGATCCACGGCCAAGAGATGTTGTCGGAAATCCAGCCGCCGAGGATCGGGCCGGCCACCGGCGCGATCAGGGTCGTCATCGACCACATCGAAAGCGCAAGCGGCGCCTTCGCGCGCGGGTAGCTCGCAAGCAGCAGCGTTTGGGAAAGCGGAATCATCGGTCCAGCGACAGCGCCTTGAATCACGCGCGAGACGAGCAGGAACGGCAACGTTGGTGAGAGGCCGCACATCCACGAGGCAATGACGAACAGCACGATCGACGCCATGAAGAGCCTCACCTGGCCAATGCGATCGGTAAGCCAGCCCGTCAGCGGCACCGAGATCGCATTTGCGACGGCGAACGAGGTGATGACCCATGTGCCTTGATCGGACGCGACTCCGAGGTCGCCCGAGATGGTCGGAATCGACACGTTCGCAATCGAAGTGTCGAGCACGTTCATGAACACGGCGAGCGATACGGCAATCGTGCCGATCACCAGTTGCGCGCCGGCTAGCGGCGGATGCGGAGCTTGCGGTTGAGCCATTGCGCTTGCACCTCGGAGGTTTGTCGATTGGGTGGCCGGCCTACATCAGCTTCTATGCGCCGCTTGCGGCCTTGGCACCGCGTGCAGCCGCGGGTTTCAGTTGCAAAGCGTTCGCATTCGGACCGGCGTTGGCGGCGATGATGCGCGCGATTTCCGCATCGGCGTCGGCGCCATACTTGTCGAACACGTTCGTTTGGTAGACGGTGTTCTGCGCGTTGCCGAGCTGGCTGCCGCTATCGTCCTTGATGTCGACGTCGGCTTGCATCGACAGTCCGATGCGCAGGGGGTGCGCATGCAATTCGTTCGGATCGAGCGCGATGCGAACCGGCAGGCGCTGCACGACCTTGATCCAGTTGCCTGTCGCGTTTTGTGCGGGCAGCAAGGAGAACGCGGAGCCCGTGCCGGCCGCGAAGCCGACCACCTGACCGTGGTAGACGACCGACGAGCCGTAGACGTCGGCCGTGAGCCGCACGGGCTGTCCAATGCGCATGTGCTTGAGCTGCACTTCCTTGAAGTTCGCGTCGACCCACACCGCTTCGAGCGGCACGATGGCCATGAGCGGCGTGCCCGGCGAGACCCGTTGGCCGACCTGCACCGCGCGCTTGGCGACGTAGCCGGTAACGGGTGCCGGCAGCATGTTGCGCGCGTTGTTCAGATAGGCGTCGCGCACCCGCGCCGCGGAGGCGAGCACGTTCGGGTGCGTCGCGATCGTCGTATTCGCCGTCAGCGCGCGGTTCGATGCGAGCTGCTGCTGGGCCGCATTGAGCGCGGCTTGCGCCGCCTTCACGGCGTCACGCGCATGCGAGATTTCTTCCTGCGATACGGCACCTGTCTGGGCGACGGCGAGACGGCGCCGCAGATCGTCTTGCGTGCGAGAGAGATCGGATTGGCGCTCGGCCACTTGCGCCTGATACTGATCGTTGTTGGAAAGGAGGCCTCGCACCTGGCGCACCGACTGAGCCAGATTGGCCTCGGTCTGCTCGAGCGTGACGCGAGCGTCCGCGCCATCGAGCACGACGAGCGGATCGCCGGCGTGGACCGTCTGCGTGTCGTCGGCGTTGACTGCGATGACCGTGCCCGTCACTTGCGGCGTGATCTGCACGACGTTGCCGTTCACGTAGGCGTCATCAGTGGTCTCGTGAAAGCGCGCGACGAGGAAATAGTAAAGGCCGTATGCAACGGCTGCGACAAGAATCACGCCGACAAGCAGTGCCATCAGCCGCTTGCGCTTGCCGTTCGTCGGCGTGCGCGCGGTTGCTTCGGTTTGTTGAGTATCGCTCATGGAAATGGTCTCCAATTCTCGAAGCTTTCTCTGTGAATTCGTCAATTGTGGGGCGATCGGGGTTCGCGTTTTGCCACGCGACGTTCAACCCGATGAGCCCGTCGCCCCGGCCTGGGAAGCCGCGGCTGGAAGGGCGATGCCGGCTGCCCGCGCCTCGAAGCCGCCCCCCAGTGCGCGGATCAGCGCGAACTGCAGATCTCGCCGCCTCATCTTCAGATTCGTGACGGTTTGCTCGGCCGACAGCCGGTTGAGGTCGGCGGTGAGCACCTGGAGCTGCGGCGACAAGCCGGCCTTGTAGCGAATCACGGCGAGCCGGTACGCCTCGCTCGAAGCATCGAGCGCGCGCTGCGCGTTGCCCATCTCGAGGTCGATTGCGCGAATCGACGCCACCTGCGTTGCGACGTCGGACAATGCGCCGATGAGCGCCTGGTTGTAGTTTGCAACGTCGAGATCGAAATCGGCGTAGCGGCTTTTCAGTTGCGCACGCAGCGCGCCCGCGTCGAAGATCGGCAAATGAATGGCGGGGCCCGCCTGGATCTGGCGGCTGCCAATCGTGAGGAAGCGGCCCCAGCCGAGCGCGTCGAAGCCGAAGCTGGCTGAGAGGTTGATGTCGGGGAAAAATTCGGCCTTTGCCTCTTTGACGTCGTGCATCGCGGCCTCGATCTGCCAGCGCGCCGAGACGATGTCGGGGCGGCGCGAGACAAGATCAGCGGGCAGCTCGTCAGGCAGCGCGACGGCGCCGCCAGGCGACAGCACGGGCACCGCAATCTGCAGGCCGCGGTCCGGCCCCTTGCCCAGCAGTGCCGCCAACTGATAGCGCACGCCCGTGATCTGCCCGTCGAGATCGGCGAGGCTTGTCTGGCTCGTGGCGATATTGCCGAGCGCGGTCTGTCGTTCGACGTTGGTGTCGAGGCCCGCGACGACGCGGCCGTTCGTGATCGCGCTGACTTCCTGGCGATTGGCGATTTCGCGGGCGGTGATATCGCGTATCGCATAGAGCTGTGCCAACTGGTTATAGGTTCTGGCCACAGACGATGCAAGCGTGATGCGCGCCTCCTGCATGCTGGCTTCGGCCGCTTTTTCCTGGGAGATGGCCGACTGAAGCCGTGCGCGGTTCTTGCCCCAGAGATCGAGGTCCCACGATGCGCTTGCGAGCACATTCTGCTCGGTAAACCAGCTGCCGCCGAAGGGCGGGGGGTAGATCCCGTTGGCCGAGAATAGCTCGCGGTTGACGGAGTAGCTCGCATTGGCCTTCGGAAAGAGGTTGGAACGCGAGTTCTCGATATACGACTGCGCCTTCGCGATGCGCGAGAGCGCCTGCGCGATCGAGGGATTACCCTCTAGCGCCTCGGCGACGAGCAGCGGCAACTGCGGATCGCCGAACTGGCTCGCCCAATCGAGCGCCGGCCACTGCCCCCCTTCGGCCGGAAGGCTTTGCTTTGTTTGGAAGCCGGAAGCCGAGGCGGGTGCTTTCTCGCTTTTGATTCCTGAGTAATTGGCGCAGCCGGCGAGTGCGAGGGCCGCGAGGGCCGCAACGGTCGCTGCGGCCGACCTGACGGCGTGGCGGCGTACGAACCAACGGGGGCGCTCCGGATGAGATGTCATTGCACGGCCTTTCGGTTGAAGTGGAGTCATGGACATTGCAACTTGTTTTTAGTATTTCAACGTCAAAACTGCTTGCCACTACATCAATTACCAGCGCCGGCGGCGAGTAGAAAAGCCCGCGATGAAAGTGTGCCGACGCGCTAGCGCGGCCCGTCCATCGGTTCCCCCGTGTTCGCCAGAATGCGCCTCAACATGCTCTTCAAGAACCCGACTTCCTCGGGCGTGAAGCCTGCAAGGGCCTTGTCGGTCACCCCGCAGAAAAGCGCCGGCATGCGCGCTGCGATCTCATGGCCCGCGGGCGTCAGCTCCAGACGCACGGCCCGTCGATCTTCGTCGCTGCGTACGCGGCAGAGCAGCTTGCGCTTTTCCAGGCGGTCGATGAGCCGGGTCACCGCGCTTGCGTCGATGCCGTAATGGCGGGCGAGGTCAGCGGCGAGCTGGCACCGGCCGGAGCCGATCATGAAGAGCATGCTGCCCTGGGTGCTAGTGATGCCATGCTCGCTCATTGTGCGCTGCGTGACGAGGTTCGAAAGACTCGACCTCGCGCGGGTGATCAGATACCCGACGGCTTCGTCGACCTGATAGTCGCGCACCGCTGATGACAGGGGATTGGGCGGATTCGTCATGGTCGAATTTCGTGAGATTGCAATAGTTGCCTAGGCATGATTGAGTATGCGCCGGAAAGCCTGCCGTGACAAGTATTCTTCGATTGTACTGGCGTAGCCGCAGCTCAAGCGCGGGGCAATCGCTGACACTTTGACGTGGTACACTTACAAGTTCTCCAAAGTGCGCTTTTTGCGGCTTGGGCTCCGCAGCGACACTGTTGGGAGTCGGGGCTCGTCCGGCAGTCTGCAGCAGCGCGGCCGGGCGCAAACGCAGGCAGCAAGCAGGCTCAAGCAGGCTCAAGCAGGCTCAAGCAGGCTCAAGCAGGCACCCCACGCGCAGCAAACGCACGCAACCGTTCAGATCCTTTTTATGACTCGCGCCCTTCGCAACATCGCCATCATTGCCCACGTCGACCACGGCAAGACCACCCTCGTCGACCAGTTGCTCCGCCAATCGGGCACCTTCCGCGAGAACCAGCAGATCGCGGACCGCGTGATGGATTCGAACGATATCGAGCGAGAGCGCGGCATCACGATTCTCGCGAAGAACTGCGCGGTCGAATACGAGGGTACGCACATCAACATCGTCGATACGCCGGGGCACGCCGATTTCGGCGGCGAGGTGGAGCGCGTGCTGTCGATGGTCGACTCGGTGCTGCTGCTCGTCGATGCCGTCGAGGGGCCGATGCCGCAGACGCGCTTCGTGACAAAAAAAGCGCTCGCCCTCGGCCTGAAGCCGATCGTCGTCGTCAATAAGGTCGACCGCCCCGGTGCGCGCATCGTCTGGGTCATCAATCAAACGTTCGTCCTTTGCGACAAGCTCGGCGCGACGGAGGAGCAGCTCGTTGTCCCGATCGTCTACGCATCGGGCCTGAACGGCTACGCTTCGCTCGACTCGAGCGCACGCGAAGGCGATATGCGTCCGCTGTTCGAGGCGATCCTCGAGCACGTGCCGGTGCGGCCGGCCGATCCGGACGCGCCGCTGCAGTTGCAAATCACGTCCCTCGACTACTCGACCTACGTCGGCCGTATCGGCGTCGGGCGCATCACGCGCGGACGGATCAAGCCCGGCCAGCCTGTCGTCGTGCGGTTCGGCCCCGATGGCGAGATGCTGAACCGCAAGATCAACCAGGTGCTCTCGTTCCACGGGCTGGAGCGCGTGCAGGTGGAAGAGGCGCAAGCGGGCGATATCGTGCTCATCAACGGTATCGAGGAAGTTGGCATCGGCGCGACGATCTGCGCGCCGGATACGCCGGAAGCGCTGCCGATGATCACCGTGGACGAGCCAACTTTGACGATGAACTTCCTCGTCAATTCGTCGCCGCTCGCGGGCAAGGAAGGCAAGTTCGTGACGAGCCGCCAGATTCGCGACCGCCTGATGCGGGAGCTCAATCACAACGTGGCGTTGCGCGTGCGCGATACCGGCGACGAGACGGTTTTCGAAGTCTCGGGGCGCGGCGAGTTGCACCTCACGATCCTGGTCGAGAACATGCGCCGCGAAGGCTATGAACTGGCGGTTTCGCGTCCGCGCGTGGTCATGCAGGAGGTTGACGGCGTCAAGCACGAGCCGTACGAGCTGCTGACGGTCGACGTCGAAGACGGCAGTCAGGGCGGTGTCATGGAGGAGCTCGGCCGGCGCAAGGGCGAGCTGCTCGACATGGCATCCGACGGCCGCGGCCGTACGCGTCTGGAGTACCGGATTCCGGCGCGCGGTTTGATCGGCTTTCAGGGTGAATTCATGACGCTCACGCGCGGGACGGGCCTCATGAGCCACGTGTTTGACGAATACGCGCCCGTCAAGGACGGC
>JAXDQB010000570.1:0-2620 GCA_034668065.1 Paraburkholderia sp. | reverse complement strand
AGGCCTGAACATCGGCTACTTCGCACAGCAGGAACTCGACGTGCTGCGTCCTCTCGACACGCCGATGGAACACATGATCCGCCTTGCCAAGGACACGCCGGCGAACATGCGCGCCCCCGGGCAAAGTGGCACGGAACAATCGCTTCGCACCTTCCTCGGCACCTTCAACTTCAGTGGCGACATGGTCCATCAGGCGGTCAGCACGATGAGCGGCGGCGAAAAGGCGCGGCTCGTGTTGTGCATGATCGTGTGGCAGCGCCCCAACCTGCTGCTGCTCGACGAGCCCACCAACCACCTCGATTTGGCCACACGCGAAGCGCTAGGCATGGCACTCAACGAATTCGAAGGCACAGTGATGCTGGTCAGTCACGACCGGTCCCTGCTGCGCGCGGTATGTGACGAGTTTTGGCTTGTCACCAAGGGTGGCGTCGAGCCTTTCGACGGCGATCTGGACGATTACCAGCAGTTTTTGCGCGACGAAGCCCGTCGCATGCGCGAGCAGGCTGCCGGGGAGCAGAAAGTTATCGCATGAGTTATAGCGCTCGCATCGAGTCGAAGGGCCGCTTGAGGTCGAGTGCAGCCGATCACAATGCTCTTTTAAAGCAGTGCAATTTCGCGAAAGCTGCAGATGCCATAAAGCGCGATCTCGCGGAACTACGGCGCGAACAGCGCATGTCGCCCGACGTACTGCCCAAGGGTCCAGGATCTACACCGACAGCCACCTGCGCAACACCTCCCAAGCGCGCAGCTTGTCCGCATAAGGCACGGCAGCAAAGGCCGGGCTGCTCGATGGAAGGTTCACAAATTCGATAGCGGCCGGATGCGCGGCGAGCGCACGCGCGCCGATTTTCGCTGCCGTGCCGCCATTGAACGCCACGGCCACCAAATTTGGCAGGGTATCGATCAACGCAACAAGATCGTTGCGTGCGTGTTCGCGAATGCGGCTATCGAGGCTGCCTTCCCGCCGCGCCTCGGCGATCACGTCCCATAAGCCGATCCGATGCGCGAGCAGCATCTCCAAGCGCGTTTCATAGGGCATTTCCCGCAGATTCTCGCCTATCACGTCCCCGATCAGGGACCAAAAGCGGTTTTGCCGATGCGCATAGTACTGTCCCTGCGCAAGTGAGACGTCGCCCGGCAAGCTGCCGAGCACGAGCACGCGCGTGTGTGCGTCGACGATCGGTGAGAACGAACGCTTGAGCGTCACGTTGGAGAGCCGCGTACGGGATGAGGATGCGGCGCATGCAGCGGCCGGGCGAGCCGTTCGCCCCGGTCATGCGCCATTGCGGTCCGCTCGCTGGCCTGCCCGCGCTGAAGACGCGAGAGATGCGCCCAAAGCGCCGGCAGCATGCACTCGGTCACCATCAGCGGCGCACCCCGCCGCATGAATACGGACCGACGCGCAACGAGCGCATGCGGCTCATGCTGCTTATGCGGTGCATCGCCCGCGATCTCGCGTCTTGCCAGCGCGACGAGCGGATGACGCGCCGTCAGCCGGGCACTCACGAGCGTAGAACGCAAGACGCTGCGGTCGTTGTAAAGCAACTCGGCAAGCGGGCGCGACGACAACCGCCGCATCGATTGCCACACGCTGCGGCTCGCCGCGAGCGGCGCAATGCTGTGCGCCGCCACGAACGGTACACCGTCCACCTCGAGCACCACTTCGCGCACCCACACGGGCTCGCGCATCCTCAGGCCGAGCGCAGCATATTCGTCGGCCCATGCCATCGCCACGGCCTCCCGCGTCACGCGCAGCGTAACGGCACCCAGCGTGCGCAAATGCGCCGTCAGGGAGCCGCCGCGCGTAAGCCAGTCCTTTTGATCGGACGTGAACGACGAGTGGGGCTTGGCACGCCATGCCCCACCCGCCGCCGCCAGAAGCAGCCGCGGCGCTCGCATTATCGTGCGAGTAGCAGCGCGTTCGTGCGCTTCACGAAGCTCGCCGGATCTTCAAGCATCCCGCCTTCAGCAAGCACCGCCTGGTCGAAGAGCAGATGGCACCAATCGGCGAAATCGCCATGCTCAGGCAAGAGCCCCTTCACAAGCGCATGGTCGGGATTGACTTCGAGGATCGGCTTGGACTCGGGCATCGTCTGGCCCGCCGCCTTCAGCATGCGCTGCAGGTTGCCGCTCATGTCACCGTCGTCGGCAACGAGGCACGACGGCGAATCGGTCAGACGGAACGTGAGGCGAACGTCCTTCGCCTTGTCCTGCAACGCCTCCTTCATCTTCTCGACGAGCGGCTTCATCGCTTCGTTCAGCTGCTCGTGCGCCTTCTTTTCTTCGTCGTCGAACGCGTCGATATCCAGGTCGCCGCGCGCTACGCTCGCGAGCGGCTTGCCGTCGAATTCGGTGAAGTATGTGAGCGCCCACTCGTCTACGCGATCCGTCAGCAGCAGCACTTCGATGCCCTTCTTGCGGAACACTTCGAGATGCGGGCTGCTCTTCGCGGCCTGCCAGGTGTCAGCGCTCACGTAGTAGATCTTCGTCTGGTCCGGCTTCATGCGTGCGACGTACTCGGCCAGCGAAACCGTCTGCTCAGCCGTTTCGGCGTGCGTCGTGGAGAAGCGCAAGAGCTTCGCAACCCGCTCGCGGTTTGCGAAGTCTTCGCCAAGCCCTT
>JAXDQB010000569.1:0-5360 GCA_034668065.1 Paraburkholderia sp. | reverse complement strand
CCCTGTGTCGGAGAAGTCGAGCATGGCCGTCAGCAGCGTCATGGATGCCGCGGGGTGCTCGCCGCGCGCCGCGAGTACAGCGAGCGCCGTCGCGACCATCGTCCCGCCGATGCAAAAACCAAACGTGTTAATTTGCTCGCGTCCGCTCACGCTCTTCACGACATCGATCGCAGCGAGGACGCCTTCGCTCGTGTAGTCGTCCCACGTCTTGCCAGCCAGCGACGCGTCCGGATTTCGCCACGAGATCATGTAGACCTGATGACCGCAATCGAGGGCGTGGGCAACGAAAGAGGTTTCCGGCTGAAGATCGAGGATGTAGTACTTGTTGATACAAGGCGGCACCATGAGCAGCGGCCGCTCGAAGACGCTCGCGGTGCGCGGTTTGTACTGGATCAGCTGGAGCAGCTCGTTTTCGAAGATGACGGCGCCTTCGGTCGCGGCGATGTTCTTACCGACAACGAAGCGCGACTCATCGCTCTGTGAGATCTTGCCGCGCCGCAAATCGGCAAGCAGATTCGTCACGCCCTGGCGCAAACTCTCGCCTTGACTATCAAGCAGTGTCTTCTGCGCTTCGGGATTGAGCGCGAAATAGTTGCTCGGCGACGCGGCGGCGGTCCATTGCTGAACGGCGAAGCGGATCCGCTCACGCGTTTTTGGATCAGCGTCGACCGAATCGGCAAGCTCCTGCAGATACCTCGCATTGAGCAGATACCACGCCGCCATGTAAGTGAACACCGGCGCCGCCTTCCAGGCGTCAGACGAAAAGCGCCGGTCGGGCAGCTCCGGCAGCGAGGCCCCCGCTGCGCCAGCCTGCTTCATCAACTCGAAGCAATCGCGCGAATAATCGACTTGGAGCTTTTGCAAGCGCTCGGGCGGTACCGATGCCACAGGCGGCATCGGCATCCCGGCAAAGCCCTGCGCCGCGTGCCCGCCCGTCGTCATGCCAGGCATGGCAGTCACGCCCGGCATAGCGGACATTGGGGGTATCGGAAACGGAAATGCAAACGGCGTGGCCGCTCCGTTTATCGCCCACGGCCCTGCGCCGGATGTTCCGCTGAACGGCTGCGGCGTCTGACTCGCGAATGAGCGCCAAGCGTTCATCCATGCATCGAGCATTTGTTGCGGCTCGGCGTTGCCGGTCCAGGCTCGCTGCTCGCTGCTCGAGGAAGTATCGGTTTGGGAGGAAGTCGATGAACGTTTCGATGAAGTCATACCCGCTCGTGACCGGTAGGCCTCGGAAGACTGATTGATGGGCGGGTTCGCAGCGCATCCGGGCGAACCCTCGTAACCTCGATGGGGCTCACACTTTGCAAGAGGCATTCTTGCGCCCTACCGCAAAGCATGTCAATGTTGAACCGATTTTGCCGCACCGCGGCAGGTTTTTTATTAATCGTTTTCCCGATGTTGTTCGATTGGCCAGTCACTCCGCGAGCCAGATCAGCGCAGCCATTCGTCCTGTCGCGCCATCGCGGCGGTAAGAATAGAAACGATCGCGCTGCGTGACCGTGCAAGCGTCACCGCCCGTTACTCGTACGAGCCCGTATCGGGCCAATCGCAAACGCGCGAGTGCGTAGATGTCGGCCACATACTTGCCGCGCAGATCGCCGTGCGGCGCAAATGCGTCAGAAGTCGCCCTACGTTCGCCGGCGAGCGCTTGCGCCATGAACGCTTCGCAAACCTCCTCGCCGACTTCGAATGCGCGCGGGCCGATTGCAGGCCCCAAATAGGCGTGCAGCGCATCGGGGCGCGTCTGCCCGAGCGTCGCTACTTGCAGTGCCGTCTTTTCGACGATTCCCGCGGCCAGCCCCCGCCAACCCGCGTGGGCGGCGCCCACGGCGCGCCCCGCCTCGTCGGCGAACAACACCGGCAGGCAATCCGCCACCATGACGACACAGGCCACCCCCGGCACGTCGGTCACGCTCGCATCGGCGCGCGGCGGCGCGGTGCAAATCAGCGCCTCGTCCGCGCGGACGATCTCATCGCCGTGAACCTGCTCGAGCCATCCGCCTCGCACGCCGGCCAGCGTCAGCAGACGCGCACGGTTCTCCTCCACGCGAGCAGCATCGTCCCCCGTGTGCAGACCGAGGTTCAGCCCGCCCGGCTGCTCGACGCCGCCGTTGAACCGACCGTACGGCGGCCCGCTTACACCGCCCGCGCGCGTCGTGATGAGCGCGTGCACGCGAGGCGACACGCGCCACGACGGTTGCAGACAGTCGGCAAAAGTCAACTCGGGGCAACTCATACGGCTCGTTCCTCTTCGGTCTCGCGTTGTTCCTTCGATTGCGCCTTGCACTCCGTTGGCGGGAGCCCCTGCACCTGCGCTGTGATGCCTTACTCGATGTCCTCGTCGCCTGCATCGTCGCCGGCATCGTCCGATTCGCCTTCATATTCATCGGCTTCGACGAACTCTTCTTCGAAATCAACCGCGTCGTCTTCTTCGCCCCCTGCATCCTGACCGAAGCCCAGTGCCGCCACGAGCGCGGCCATATCGCCAGGCAGTTGCGCCGACCAGCTCATCGCGCGCCCTGTTTCCGGATGAATCAGGCCCAGGCGCCACGCATGCAACGCCTGCCGCGCGAATCCGCCAGGAAGCGGTACGCTCGAGCGCCTACCGCGCAAATTTCCGTAGACCGGGTCGCCCAACAGCGGGTGCCCGCTGTGGGCACAATGCACGCGGATCTGATGCGTGCGACCCGTTTCGAGATCGCAATGAAGCGCGGACACCCGCTGCTGCTGCCAAACCGTCTCGTCGACGGTACGAAAATGCGTTCGCGCGGGCTTGCCTGCCGCGCCCATCACCACCGCCATGCGCGTGCGCTCGCGCGGATCGCGGCCGATCGGTGCGTCGATCGTTCCCTCGTCGGGCGTCGCCCCCCAGACGAGTGCGAGGTAACGCCGCTTGACCGTGCGCGCCTGCAACTGGCGCACGAGATCGGTCTGCGCCTCGAGCGTGCGCGCGACCACCATGAGACCCGACGTCTCCTTGTCGAGCCTGTGTACGATGCCCGCCCGCGGCAAGCCTGCTGCCGCATGGCCATACCGGTGGAGCAGCCCGTTCAAGATGGTGCCACTCCAGTTGCCGGCGGCCGGATGCACGACGAGCCCGGCGGGCTTGTTCAGCACCACGAGCGCCGCATCCTCGTAAACGATATCGAGGCCGACAGGCTCAGGCGCGAATGCGAGCTGCTCGGGCAGCAAATCCGGCAGAAGCTCGATTTGCGCCTCGAGCGGCACAGGAAGACGCACCTTCGCCGGCATCCCGTTCACGCGGACACGACCCGCTTCAACCCAGGTCTGCAAACGGCTGCGGGAAAACTCGGGGAATACTTTTGCGAGCACCTTGTCCAACCTTTCCCCAGCGAGCGCGGCAGGCACCGACGCGACGCGCGGCACATCGTCAGCTGCTTGCGGGCCAAGCGACGACGCGGTGCTTGTAGGGGTGTCGAGCGCATTGCCTAACAAAGCCTCTTCCAGCGCGTCGGAGCTTACAATGCTTCGGCTATAATCGGCGCTTCGATCTTTGGGGGCATGCTTGGCGCCTGAGGAACTTTTGCGGGTCATTAAAACTGGGTCACCGAGTGAGACTGATAGCTAGGAAGCATGGAGAAATGCGGCAAGCCTCGAACATTATGATGCGCTCGGCTCTTCGTGCGGCCGCCTGCGCGATTGTCCGTGCAGCAAAGCGCGCGGCCCGGCCCGTAACAGCGAGCCTCGCACTTGCCACCGCCACGTTGATCGTGACGGCCTGCCACGGCCTGCCGCAAAAGACGGACGAGACGGCCGTCTGGTCGGACAACAAATTATACTCGGAGGCTCAGGACTCGCTTGCGAACCGCGACTGGACGAAGTGTGCAAAGTACTTCGAGTCGCTGCAGGGTCGCGATCCGTTCAGCCGTTACGCGCAGCAGGCGCAAATCAACGTTGCGTATTGCAACTGGAAGGATGGCGAAACAGACGCCGCGGATCAGGCCGTCGACCGGTTCGTCAAGCTGCACCCCGGTCATCCGGATATCGCGTATGCCTATTACTTGAAGGGCATGATCCACTTCAACGACGATCTTGGTTTCTTCGGACGCTTCTCCGGCCAGGACATGAGCGAGCGCGACCCGAAATCGCTGCGCCAGTCGTATGACGCCTTCAAGGCCGTCGTCGACAAATACCCGGACAGCAAGTACGCGCCCGATTCGGCCGCGCGCATGCGCTACATCGTGAATGCACTGGCCTCCCATGAAGTGCACGCGGCCGATTACTACTATCGCCGCGGCGCGTACATCGCCTCGATCAACCGGGCACAATTGGCAATCAAGCAATACAAGGACGCACCGGCAATCGAGGACGCGCTGCACCTCATGATTCTTTCGTACGCCAAGCTCAATGAGCCGCAGCTCGCTGACGACACGCGCCGCGTTCTCGCCGCCACGTTCCCCGACAGCCCGTACATCACCGGCCATGCGCGCCCGGGCACCCAAAAGAAAGCGTGGTGGCAGTTCTGATCTCGGCCGCTGCTGTTCGATAAAAAAACCCGGCTTCAAGGCTTTTAGCTTCAGGCCGGGTTTTTCTTTGGTCGGGCCCTCCCATGTCCACGGGCGACGACACTATTCGATCTATGCGGCCGGCGTTCGGTCCGCGAAGAACTCCCGCACGGCCTCGATTTCGCGCGTGCGCTTGAACGGCGGCAAGCTCTGCCAGATCCGCCGGCCGTACGGCTTATCGACTAGACGCGTATCGCAGATCATCAATACGCCCCTATCGGTTTCCGCCCGAATGAGCCGTCCGGCACCCTGCTTGAGCGTGATGACCGCTTGAGGCAACTGGTGGACCGCGAATGGACTCAAGCCCTTTTTCGCGAGCACGTCAAGGCGTGCTGAGAGCACCGGATCGTCAGGCGGCGCGAAGGGCAGCTTATCGATGACGACGAGTGAAAGCGCGTCGCCGCGCACGTCCACGCCTTCCCAGAAGCTTTGGCTGCCCACCAGAATGGCATTCCCGTACGCACGAAAACGATCGAGCAATTCAGTACGGCTCGCATCGCCTTGCGTGAGCAGCGGCATGTTCCATCCGCGCATCTCGATGACATCGCGCAGCTTCGTCGCAATGCGATCGACGGCACGCAACGTGGTGCACAGCACAAATACGCCCCCGCCCGCCGCTTCGATGGCCGGCAAAGCGGCATCGAACACGGCGTCCGTAAACGCAGGCGAAGATGGTTGCGGCAAGTTGCGCGGCACGTAGAGCAGACCTTGCGTGGAATAGTCGAACGGGCTCGGCAGCGTCATCGAACGCCGTGAATCGAGGCCCATCTGAGCCGCATAATGCGTGAAGTCGCCGCGCACGGAGAGCGTCGCGGATGTGAACACCCA
>JAXDQB010000568.1:0-6532 GCA_034668065.1 Paraburkholderia sp. | reverse complement strand
TCTCGTGCGATGCCCGCGCCTGGCACGCGGGCGCCTCAAATTTTTTCGGCCGCGAGCGCTGTAACGATTTTTCGATCGGAATCGAACTCGAAGGCACCGATCACGTCCCCTTCGAGCCCGCTCAGTACCAGACGCTTGCCGCGCTGGTGCGAGCGCTCGTTGCACGCTATCCGATTGACGCGCTCGCGGGGCATTCCGACATTGCGCCGGGACGCAAGACGGATCCTGGGCCTTTTTTCGACTGGTCGCGGCTCGCGCGCCAGGCCGCGCTTTCCGATCGGCATTTTCCCTACCTGAGCCGTTGAGCCAGGAGGAGCGCTTGCGTTTTAGCTAAGCCCTTGTCCTGTCGCGATTTATCAAAAGTCAAGCGTCGAGGGGCAAATAAACCTTTTTGCGATGAAGGCTTGGTCCACTATACTTGGTGGTAATGACACGAAAATCAACTAGATGTTGTGTCGGTGAGCTGGCGGCGTTCAGGTTAGGCGACGCGCCGCAGCAGTCAATGGCTTCGCATAAATGCGTGCACAGGCGCCGGTGAACGGTCCGGCGCCACTAATTTCGTGGGAAAAAAGGGCGAAAGGCCGCACGGAGAAACGGCGAGGGCCGCCGTTCGCCGCGCGTCGCTCGCGCAGCTGGCAGCCGAATTGCGTCTCTTATTTTTCCACACCTCATCGTTCGCGCTCGGGGTGGCGCGGCGGTTGTTCCCATCCGCGGATTTGTCCGCACATCAGAGATCAGGAGCTTTGCACATGCAAACGACCGACAACATGACGAGCCAGCAAGAGGGCGCGCCGACCGGCCGCGCCGTCGGTGTTCAGGCGGCCTATGCGCAGACGCTTGCACCGCAAGCGACATTTGCGGACTACAAGGTCATTCGCCGCAATGGCAGCGTCGTGTCGTTTGAGCCGTCCAAGGTCGCAATCGCAATGACGAAGGCGTTTCTCGCCGTCAACGGCGGGCAGGGTGCCGCGTCGGCGCGCGTGCGGGAACTCGTCGAGCAGCTCACGCAAAACGTCGTGCGGGCGCTTTTGCGCAGCCGTCCGAACGGCGGCACGTTTCACATCGAAGATATTCAGGATCAAGTTGAGCTCGCGCTGATGCGCGGCGGCGAACACAACGTCGCGCGCGCATACGTGCTTTATCGGGACAAGCGCAACCAGGAGCGTGCGCATGCCCACGAGGAAGATGCAGCGCATGCGCCGGGCCTGAACGTCGTCGACAACGGCGTGATGCGCCCGCTCGACATGAAGGCGCTGACGGCGCTGATCGAGTCGACCTGCGAGCACCTCGGCGATGCCGTAAGCGCGCAGCCTATTGTCGCCGAGACGGTGAAGAACCTTTACGACGGCGTGCCGATGGGCCAGGTCTACGACTCGGCGATCCTCGCGGCGCGCACGATGATCGAAAAGGACCCGGCCTACAGCCAGGTCACGGCCCGCATTCTTTTGCACACGATCCGCCGCGAGATTCTTGGCGAAGAGGTGTCGCAGCAAGAGATGGGCGAGCGCTACGCCGAATACTTCCCGCAGTTTCTCAAGCGCGGCGTAGAGGCCGAGTTGCTCGACGAGAAGCTGCTGCAATTCGACCTGAAGCGCCTCGGCGCCGCGCTTGATGCCGGGCGCGACCTGCAGTTCGGCTATCTTGGCTTGCAGACTCTTTACGATCGCTACTTCCTCCATGTCGAGGGCGCCCGGATCGAAATGCCGCAGGCCTTCTTCATGCGCGTCGCCATGGGCCTCGCCCTGAACGAGATCGACCGCGAAGCGCGCGCGATCGAGTTCTACAACGTGCTCTCGACGTTCGACTTCATGAGTTCGACGCCGACGCTCTTCAACTCGGGCACGCGCCGCTCTCAACTGTCGTCGTGCTACCTGACGACGGTTGCCGACGACCTCGACGGCATTTATGAAGCGCTGAAGGAAAATGCGCTGCTCTCAAAGTTCGCAGGCGGCCTCGGCAACGACTGGACGCGCGTGCGCGCGCTCGGCTCGCATATCAAGGGCACTAACGGCAAGTCGCAGGGCGTGGTGCCGTTCCTGAAGGTCGTCAATGACACGGCGGTCGCCGTGAACCAGGGTGGCAAGCGCAAGGGCGCGGTGTGTGCGTACCTCGAGACGTGGCACCTGGACATCGAGGAGTTCCTGGAGCTGCGCAAGAACACCGGCGACGACCGTCGCCGCACGCACGACATGAACACGGCGAACTGGATTCCCGACCTGTTCATGAAGCGGGTCATGGAAGGCGCCGACTGGACGCTTTTCTCGCCGTCGACCTGCCCGGATCTGCACGACAAGTTCGGCGCCGAGTTCGAAGCGGTCTACACCGCTTACGAAGAGAAGGTCGCGCGTGGCGAAATCAAGCTCTTCAAGAAGATTTCGGCGCAGCATCTCTGGCGCAAGATGCTTGGGATGCTGTTCGAGACGGGGCACCCCTGGATCACGTTCAAGGATCCCTGCAATGTGCGCTCGCCGCAGCAGCACGTGGGCGTCGTTCATTCGTCCAATCTGTGCACGGAGATTACGCTCAACACGAGCGACAATGAAATTGCCGTCTGCAACTTGGGTTCGGTGAACCTCGTAGCGCACATGGCTAAGCAGCCTGACGGCACCTACGCGCTCGACAACGATAAGCTCAAGCGCACCATCAGCGTTGCGATGCGCATGCTCGACAACGTCATCGACATCAACTATTACGCGGTGGCGAAGGCGCGCAACTCGAACCTGAAGCACCGCCCGGTCGGCTTGGGGATCATGGGCTTCCAGGACTGCCTGCATCTGCTGCGTACGCCGTACGCGTCGCAGGCGGCTGTCGAGTTCGCCGACCGCTCCATGGAAGCCGTCTGCTATCACGCCTATTACGCGTCGACAGAACTCGCCGAGGAGCGCGGCCGCTACTCGAGCTACCGCGGCTCGCTCTGGGACCGCGGCCTCCTCCCTCAGGACACGCTGAAGCTGCTGGCGGATGCGCGCGGAGGCTACGTGGAGGTCGATACGAGCGAGACGCTGGATTGGGCAACGTTGCGCGCGCGCATCGCCAGCCACGGCATGCGCAACTCGAACTGCGTCGCGATCGCACCGACGGCGACGATTTCGAACATCATCGGCGTGTCCGCCTGCATCGAGCCGACGTTCCAGAACCTCTATGTGAAGTCGAATCTGTCGGGCGAATTCACGGTAGTGAACGACTACCTCGTGCGCGATCTGAAAGCGAGCGGATTGTGGGACGAAGTGATGATCGCCGACCTCAAGTACTTCGATGGCTCGCTCGCACGCATCGACCGCGTGCCGGCCGATATGCGCGCGATCTACGCGACCGCGTTTGAAGTCGACGCGACATGGCTCGTCGAAGCGGCGTCGCGACGGCAGAAGTGGATCGATCAGGCTCAGTCGCTCAACATCTATATGGGTGGCGTATCGGGCAAGAAGCTCGACGAGGTCTACAAGCTCGCCTGGCTGCGCGGCCTGAAGACGACCTACTATCTGCGCACGATGGCGGCGACGCACGTCGAGAAATCGACGGTCGCACACGGCGCGCTCAACGCGGTGCCGACGGGTGACGGCGGCACAGGCGGTGGTGCGGCCGGCGGCTTTGGTGCGACGGGCGGCGCCGGTGGTTCGATCGGCGGCAGCTCGCCTGCGGGTGGCATGAATGCGGCGCCGGTTGCGGTAGCAGCGCAGGAAGCCGACGGTCCGGTGTGCATGATGCGTCCGGGCGATCCGGGCTTTGACGAGTGCGAGGCCTGCCAATAAGGGCTCGCGCATCCGAAGCGAGAGCCATGCGCCGCGCGATGCGCGGCGCGTTTTCACGATGTTGGCAAGAGCATCGTTATGCAGCGCATGCCCGAGGATGAAAACGAGAATGCGCATGCGCAGCCGATGCTGATGTGAAGTAGATGCGCTGTGACAACGCGTCGCGAGCACACGTTGACGAGTGCCCAAGACGAGGCGCTTCAAGATCGCAATAGCTACGCGAATAAACGATGTTGACGCACGTTGAGCAGGCAACGACCGAGGTCGCGCGAACAACGCATCGATCAAAGTGTTGTATGCAGGTCGCAGCGCGAATCGAAAACAGAGATTTTCGTGAGCGAACTCTTTTATCGCTCGTGAAAAGATGGTACAAACCGTTCTAAATTGATGGTGACAATTTATGCTCAACTGGGATGACGAGACGACTGCCGTAACTCCCTCCAGTGGTTCGCAATCGAATGTGTTGCGCAACCCCGCAGGGTCGGCTGTCGGAACGCAAGCAGTGGCGCGTGGCGCGACGCAAGCTCCGTTGGCGCAGGATATCTTCGCGGGCGACATCGCGGTCGCTCCTTACGCGGGGCAGCCGGTGCAGGCCGCTGCGGCTTCTGCTACCGAAGCGCGCGTGAACGTCGCGGACAAGCGGATCATCAACGGCCGCACCGACGTCAACCAGCTTGTGCCTTTCAAGTACAAGTGGGCATGGGAGAAGTACCTGGCTGGCTGCGCGAACCACTGGATGCCGCAGGAAATCAACATGTCGCGCGACATCGCGCTTTGGAAGGACCCGAACGGGCTGACCGAAGACGAGCGCCGCGTGGTCAAGCGCAATCTCGGCTTCTTCGTGACGGCGGACTCGCTCGCCGCGAACAATATCGTGCTCGGCACCTACCGGCACATAACGGCGCCCGAATGCCGGCAGTTCTTGCTGCGTCAGGCATTCGAAGAAGCGATCCACACCCACGCGTACCAGTACATCGTCGAGTCGCTCGGCCTCGACGAAGGCGAGATCTTCAACGCCTATCATGAGGTCAAGTCGATCCGCGACAAGGATGAATTCCTAATTCCGTTCATCCATACGCTGACCGACCCCGCCTTCCAGACGGGGACGCTCGAAGCGGATCAGAAATTGCTGAAATCACTGATCGTGTTCGCGTGTGTCATGGAGGGGCTGTTTTTCTACGTCGGGTTTACGCAGATTCTCGCGCTTGGCCGGCAGAACAAGATGACGGGCGCAGCCGAGCAGTACCAGTACATCCTGCGTGACGAGTCGATGCACTGCAATTTCGGCATCGACTTGATCAACCAGATCAAGCTCGAGAACCCACACTTGTGGACGGCTGAGTTTCGCGAGGACATTCGCGGGATCTTCAGGCAAGCGGTCGAGCTGGAGTATCGCTACGCCGAGGATACGATGCCGCGTGGCGTGCTGGGACTCAATGCGTCGATGTTCAAGAGCTATCTTCGCTTCATCTGCAATCGGCGTTGTCAGCAGATTGGTCTGGATCCGCTGTTCCCGAATGAGGAAAACCCGTTTCCGTGGATGAGCGAGATGATCGACCTGAAGAAGGAACGCAACTTCTTCGAGACGCGAGTCATTGAATATCAGACCGGTGGTGCGCTGTCCTGGGAATGACAGGGGTGCATCGCGAACGAAATGGTTGGGGTAGCCGCGGCGGGAACCGCGGCACATATGGTTAGGAGCAAGAACGCCTGATGCAAAGCGTGCCCGGCGGGAGGACCGCCAAAAAACATCACGGGCACTCTGCGGACCCTTCAGTGGGATGGGCGAACTACCCCCCGAAAAAGCTGGCGGTCAAGGCGCTGCCGCCGCCGGCCCGACTCAAGCGATTGCCGGCAGGCGCGAGCGCGACGCGCTCCGCTGCCGACTCGATCTGGCGTGCTGTGCCTTTCGGTACGGCACGCCTTACCGTATTCATTAGCGTAAGCGCGCGGTATTCGCGTACGCCGATGAATAGCCCGCTTCGCAGCGCGCGCCCTGATCGGCGCGCAGCGGGAAGCGGGTTTTGAAGAAGGGTGTAGTTCAAACAGACTCTCGAAACCTGAAGGAGAAAAAAATGGCAACTGCCAACAAGAAACCCGCTGCGACGAAGGCCGCTCCGGCCAAGAAAGTTGCTGCGAAGAAAGTTGCGGTAAAAAACGTCGCAGCGAAGAAGGTTGCGGTGAAAAAGGTCGCAGCGAAGAAGGCGGCTCCGGCCAAGAAGGTCGCAGCTAAGAAGATTGCAGTGAAGAAGGTTGCTGCCAAGAAGGTTGCTGCCAAGAAGGCTGCACCGGCGAAGAAGGTCGCTGCCAAGAAGGCTGCACCGGCAAAGAAGGTCGCTGCAAAGAAGGTGGCGGTGAAGAAGGTAGCTGCCAAGAAGGCCGCACCGGCGAAGAAGGTCGCTGCCAAGAAGGTGGCCGCTAAGAAGGTGGCCGCTAAGAAGGTTGCGGTGAAGAAGGCAGCGGCAAAGAAAGCAGCACCGGCCAAGAAGGCTGCGGCCAAGAAGGCTGCTTCCGCGAAGTCGGCTGCTCCCGCGAAGTCGGCTGCGCCTGCGAAGTCGGCTGCACCTGCGAAGTCGGCTGCGCCTGCGAAGTCGGCTGCTCCCGCGAAGTCGGCTGCGCCTGCGAAGTCGGCTGCGCCTGCGAAGTCGGCTGCGCCTGCGAAGTCGGCTGCGCCTGCGAAGCCCGCTGCGGCAAAGAAGGCGGCCCCCGCGAAGAAGGCTGCAGAGAAAGCAGCACCTGCTGCCAAGAAGGCCGCAGCGAAGAAGGTCGCCCCTGCGGCGCCG
>JAXDQB010000567.1:0-3790 GCA_034668065.1 Paraburkholderia sp. | reverse complement strand
CCCACCGTTTGGCATTGTTGAGGGTCAGCGTTGGGTCCTGTGACGTTACGCGCGCACGAGCAAAAACCAACCCCGTAAAAGACTGAATAAAGCTCTTCGTAGTCTGACACATCCGGCTGATGTCCTACCGATTCAGCGTGAATCGCCCGGCTCGGTATCTTCTCTTCAGTCGTAGTTTCGGCTTTCGCCGCTAAAAATCACATGGCGCGAAAATGTCTTTTCAGTCATAGAACGCTCGTGCTCGCTGAACATGCATGAGGCCGCCCGTCTGGCGCAGCGCGCTGTTCGCATGCTGGGCATTTTCCGCTCCGCGCTCCGATCTCCGCTTCCTTGCTGTTTCATCGAGTGCCGGCCGTCTGCCGTTCAGACAGGTGTAACATGCACGTTCCTTACGAATTCATTCCAATGCGCGGGAAGATGCGCACTTTCGCCGATGAAGACTCGTCATCTCGTCCAACTGCTTGTCCTCGCCGCCCTCTGGGGCGCCTCGTTTCTTTTTATCCGCGTCGGTGTGACCGAGTTCGGCGTTGCGCCGCTCATGGCGCTGCGCGTCACGATCGGCGCCCTCTTTCTGGTGGCGATGACCGCGGCGCGCGGTGCGCCGGCCGCCGCATTCGCCACACTGCGTGCGCAGGCGCTGCCGTTATTCGTCGTCGGCGTGCTCAACTCGGCCGCGCCGTTTTGCTTGTTCGCTTTTGCAGAGTTGACGCTGTCGGCCGGCACCACCTCTGTCATCAATGCCACAACGCCGCTTTGGGGCGCCCTCGTCGCCTACGTTTGGCTCGGCGATCGACTGACGCTGCTCCGCACACTCGGTATGGCGCTGGGCTTCGCCGGTGTCATCACCCTCGTATGGGATCAGATCGCCAACGCCCACGGCGCAACTGTGGGTGCCGCATCATCGGCCCCGGACACCGCGATACTGGCCGCGCTTGCCGCTTTGGCGGCGGCCCTCCTCTATGGCATCGCAGCCAACTACACGAAGCGGCGGTTGAGCGGCGTCGATGCGCTGACGGTCGCCACCGGCAGCATGATCGGGTCGAGTGTCGCACTCGTTCCGTTCGCACTCGCCACCTGGCCCTCGGCAACCGTCTCGGCAACCGCTTGGGGCGCCGTATTGAGCCTCGGCGTCGCTTGCACCGGGGTTGCCTACTTCATTTACTTTCATCTGTTGAACGTCGCAGGCCCGGCGCGAGCGATGACAGTCACCTTCATTATTCCCGTCTTCGGCATTCTCTGGGGAGCGCTTTTTCTGCAAGAGCCCGTCTCGCTCGTCATGCTCGAAGGCTGCGCGATTGTGCTCGTAGGGACGGCACTCGCCACGGGTATCGTCAGGCGAATACCCGGCCTCGGCCCGCGCCGAGGTCAGGCTTGACAAGACGCGGGCGCGCCCGCGCTGGGGCGCATCAAGGGTTCGCTAAAGCACGCCACTCGCTCGCGCCGTCTCGCCAACTCCGGCTTACCGTAACCCATCGAACGCTGCGCTGCGCCCGCGCGCCATTATTCTGGCCGGCATTACCCATGAGCACTTTTGCTACACTGCCTTTTTTCGTATGGGCACAGTCCGGCATGTATGGTTCCCGCCTCGCTCGCTTCGCCCCGCGCAACCGCGGACGCACAGCGGGCACGACCCGTTTCCGCGCCTTGCGCGCCGCCGTGCCGGCTCCGCCACGCTTGCCCGCACCCATCGCGCTATTGCCATGGCATCGAAGCGCGAGTTGACGCTCGGCGGCATCCTGTCCCATCTCTCACGGGACGATGCGGGCTGGCACATCGCCTATCAAGGCGTCACGCTGCGCAGCGTGTTCCAGCCGGTGGTTTCGATTACGCACAAGCGCATCGTCGGCTACGAGGCACTGCTGCGCGCGACGGACGGTGGGGGCCGCGCGATCCGGCCCGATGCCCTGTTCGCGCGGGCGCCCAGCAAGGGCGAGGCGCTTGCGCTCGAGCGCCTCACCCGCTGCGTGCATTTTGCCAACTTTGCCGAACAGAACACTCAAAGCACCTGGCTCTTCGTCAACGCGTTGCCGCGGCTCTTCCGTACCGGCTGGCCGTACAGTCCGTTCATCGACGCGCTCTGCGATCACTTCCAAGTGCCGCATCGGCGCGTCGTCATCGAAATGATCGAAGAGCCGGCCACCGACGAAGCGCTGTTCGAGCACACTGTGAACGCATTGCGCGAGCGCGGCCTGCTTATCGCGATCGACGATTTCGGCACGGGCTTCTCGAACTTCGACCGCATCTGGCACGTCCGGCCGGACATCGTGAAGCTCGATCGCTCGCTCGTCGCACGCATGGCAACGCCAGGCGCGGATCCGCAGTTCGCGACGCAGCTGGTCACGATGCTTCACCGCGCGGGCGCCATGGTGCTTGGCGAAGGCGTCGAGACGGAAGCCGAGCTGCTAACGCTGATGGAAGCCGATGCTGATTTCGTGCAGGGTTACTGGCTCGGGGAGCCGGATGCCTCGATCGATCAGGCCGCCACTGCCGCCGCAGTGACCATCGACTCGATGTGGCAGCGTTTTCGCGCGCGCGCTGGAAGCGTTCCTGGCGAACCGGTTGATTTCAAGGAGTTCGAGGAAGCCATATTGGCAGGCGCGGACGTCTACAGAGCGACAGGCGATCTCGCCCTTGCCGCCCGTCATGCTTTCGCCCGCCCGTCCGCTCGACGTGTTTTTCTCGTCGATGCGCAAGGGGAGCAACACCAGGCTTCGATCGCGCACGAGCTCGCGCCAGAGAGCGCTGAGCAGTCCAATGGTCTATCGCCCCTTTTCCCGGATACGCACAGCAACTGGTCGCGCCGCTCGTATTTCCGGCGGGCGCTGGGGACGCCGGGGCGTGTTGCCGTCATGGGCCCGCACTTTTCGCTGACCGAAGGGAAGGACTGCTATACGGGGGCCGTCACCGTGGAGTTCGGCGGCCAGACGCTAATTTTCTGCGTCGATTTCGCGCCGACCGAGCCGCCGGCCGGCGGCGTCTTCGCCGAGGGCTGAGCGGCATCCCTGCCCGCCATTGCAGCGCCGGTTGCGCGCCGCGCGGCTCCCTTTCAATCGGTTACGCGAGAGCGCGCCGCCTTGACGCGCGCGCGGTGCACCTTGCCGTCAAGCCGCCTCATCGTCGAGGCGCGCGTGGGCTTCGTCGGAACGCGCGCGCGCGGCACCACGCTCACGGTCGAGATGAGTTCGTCGAGCCGGGCGAGCGCGGCAGCGCGGTTCATCTCCTGCGTTCGGTACTCCTGCGCCTTGATAACGACGATGCCCTCGCGCGTAATGCGATGGTCCGATAGCGCAAGCAGCCGCATCTTGATCGGCTCGGGCAGTGACGAAGCGCGAACATCGAAACGCAGATGAATCGCGCTCGACACCTTGTTCACATTCTGGCCGCCTGCACCTTGCGCGCGTACGGCCGTCAGCTCGACTTCAAAAGGTGAAACGGTATGGCGGAACGTCATGGAGCGCTTGAAAAAATCACGGGGTAAGGGGTAACGCGACGAAGCGAAAGTTTGCAGTGTGGCACAGGCTGCGTTGAGCGTCTGGGCGTTGCGTTGGACGTCGCGGCAAAGCGCGCGGCCAACCCGGAATCGCGCCGCGTCGGCGTTACGATTGCATCGGCCGGGACGGCGCGCGAGCCCACGATGCGCACCGCTTCACCTAACAACAACGATGCCGAGGGCAACTGTTCGTCCGAAAAATTCGGGGAAAGCGCGAGGGACGCGAAAAATGGATCGAAAGTCTCGTTTTTGATCCATGGCCTACCCCGAGACGGACAACATGACATCGCAGTGCAAGAC
>JAXDQB010000566.1:0-4073 GCA_034668065.1 Paraburkholderia sp. | reverse complement strand
CATGACGGAAACGCGCAACACATGTCCGTACTGCTCAGTTGGCTGCGGGGTTCTCATGTACGGGCTGGGCGACGGTGCGAAGAACGCACCGACGAGCATCGTTCATATCGAAGGCGACCCGGATCATCCGGTCAATCGCGGTACGCTGTGCCCTAAAGGCGCGAGCCTCGTCGACTTCATCCATAGCCCGAGCCGCTTGCGCTACCCGGAGTACCGCGCAGCCGGCAGTGACCGGTGGCAACGCATTTCGTGGGATGACGCGCTGGATCGCGTCGCCAAGCTGATGAAGGAGACCGCGACGCCAACTTTGTCGAGACCACCGACGACGGCCTCAAGGTGAACCGCTGGCTTAGCACCGGCATGCTCGCCGCATCGGCGAGCAGCAACGAGGTGGCCTACCTCACCCACAAGACTGTGCGAAGTCTCGGGCTGCTCGCATTCGACAATCAGGCGCGTGTCTGACACGGCCCGACGGTGGCAGGTCTTGCCCCGACGTTCGGCCGCGGCGCGATGACGAACCATTGGGTTGATATCAAGAATGCGGACGTGATTCTTGTGATGGGTGGCAATGCGGCCGAGGCGCACCCGTGCGGCTTCAAGTGGGTGACCGAGGCGAAGGCGCACCGCAAGGCGCGACTCATTGTCGTCGACCCGCGCTTCACGCGCACGGCATCCGTCGCGGATCTGTATGCGCCCATTCGAACGGGCACGGATATCGCCTTTCTGGGTGGGTTATCAATTACCTGCTCACGCACGACAAGATCCAGCACGACTACGTGCGCGACTATACGGATATGTCATTCATCGTGCGCGAGGATTTCGCGTTCAACGACGGAATTTATTCCGGCTACGTTGTCGACAAGCACAGTTATCCGGACAAATCGACGTGGGACTATGAGCGCGGCGACGATGGCTTCGTCAAGACCGACACCACGCTGCAGCACCCCAGGTGCGTCTACAACCTGATGAAGGCGCATTACGCGCGTTATACGGCGGAGGCGGTCGAGAGAATTTGCGGCACGCCCCGTGACAAATTCATTCAAGTCTGCGAGATGCTTGCGTCGACGGCTATGCCGCAACGCGCGGGGACGATTCTGTACGCGCTCGGGTGGACGCATCACTCCGTCGGCGCGCAGATGATTCGCACGGGGGCGATGGTGCAGCTATTGCTCGGCAACATCGGTGTGTCGGGCGGCGGCATGAATGCACTGCGGGGACTCTCCAACATTCAGGGGCTGACGGACCTTGGACTCATGTCGAACCTGCTGACCGGATACATGACGTTGCCGATGCAGGCGGAGCAGGATTTCGACGCGTATATCGAGAAACGTGCGTTGCAGCCGCTGCGGCCCAATCAGCTCAGCTACTGGAAAAACTACCGCGCGTTTTTCGTGAGCCTCATGAAGTCTTGGTGGGGAGATGCTGCCACGGCCGACAATCACTGGGCCTATGACTACTTGCCGAAGCTCGATAAATCCTACGATCTATTGCAAGGGTTAGAGCTTATGTATCAAGGCAAGATGAACGGCTACATCGCGCAGGGCTTCAATCCGCTCGCCGCAGCGCCGAACAAGGCGAAAACCGCGGTGGCGCTGGCCAAGCTGAAATGGCTCGTCGTGATGGACCCGCTCGCGACGGAGACTTCCGAGTTCTGGAAGCACTACGGCGAGTTTAACGACGTCGATTCGTCTCGCATCAAGACAGAGGTTTTCCGTTTGCCTACCACATGCTTTGCCGAAGAAAACGGCTCGCTCGTGAGTTCGAGCCGCGTGTTGCAATGGCACTGGCAGGGCGCCGCGCCGCCCGGCGATGCGAAGAGCGACCTTGAAATAATGGGCGGCCTGTTCGTGAGAATACGTGAGCTTTACCGAAAGCAGGGCGGCAAGTATCCAGATCCGATCGTGAATCTTGCATGGAACTACGCGAACCCAGAGAGTCCGAGGCCCGAAGAGCTGGCGATGGAATTTAACGGCCGCGCGCTCGCCGACATCGCTGATCCCAAGGATCCGACCAAGGTGCTGGCGAAAAAGGGCGAGCAACTCGCGAGCTTCGCTCAGCTCAAGGACGACGGCACGACCGCGAGCGGATGCTGGATTTACTGCGGGGCATGGACACAGGCAGGCAATCAGATGGCGCGACGCGACAACGCCGATCCGACGGGCATAGGCCAGTCGCTCGGTTGGGCTTGGGCATGGCCCGCCAATCGCCGAGTTCTCTATAACCGCGCATCGTGCGATACGAGCGGCAAGCCGCTTGATCCGGCGCGCACGCTGATTGCCTGGAACGGAGCCGCGTGGCGTGGCCCGGACGTGCCCGACTTCAAGGCCGATGAGCCGCCAGAAAGCGGGATGGGGCCCTTCATCATGCTGCCTGAGGGCGTCGCGCGGTTCTTCGCGCGCGACGCAATGGTGGAAGGTCCATTTCCTGAGCACTACGAACCATTCGAGAACCCGCTCGGATACAACCCGCTTCATCCGCACAATCCGCTCGCGACGAGCAACCCTGCTGCACGCGTGTTTGCCGACGATCGCGCGGCTTTCGGCAAGGTCGCCCAATTTCCGCATGTGGCGACGACGTATCGCCTGACCGAGCATTTCCACTATTGGACTAAACACGTACGCCTGAACGCGATTCTTCAGCCGGAACAGTTCGTGGAGATGGGCGAGGATCTTGCGCGCACATTGGGCGTGACAAGCGGGCAGCGCGTGAAAGTGTCGTCGAACCGCGGATACATCGTGGCAGTCGCCGTCGTGACGAAGCGGATCAGGCCGCTCATGATAGAGGGCAAAAAAGTGCAGACCGTCGGTATCCCATTGCACTGGGGATTCATGGGCCTTGCGAAACCTGGATATCTCACGAATACGCTGACCCCTTCGGTTGGAGACGGCAATGCGCAGACGCCTGAATTCAAGTCTTTCCTGGTGAAGGTAGAGAAAGCGTAAAGGGGAAGACCATGGCTCTGCAATCGCTTGATATCAAACGCCAGTCGGCCACCACGGTTGCGTCGCCTTCGGTGCGCGAGCCCGCGGCCGGCACGGTTGCGAAACTCATCGACGTCACGAAGTGCATCGGTTGCAAGGCGTGCCAGACGGCGTGCATGGAATGGAACGACTTGCGCGATGAGGTTGGCGAAAACGTGGGTGTTTACGACAATCCGCGGGATCTGACCGAGCACTCGTGGACGGTCATGCGCTTTAGCGAGTACGAGAACCCGAAGGGCGATCTTGAATGGCTGATCCGAAAGGACGGGTGCATGCATTGCGAGGATCCGGGCTGCCTGAAGGCCTGCCCGGCTCCTGGGGCCATCGTCCAATATACGAACGGCATCGTCGATTTTCATGAAGAGAACTGCATCGGGTGCGGCTATTGCGTCACTGGTTGCCCATTCAATATTCCGCGAATTTCGAAGAATGATCATCGCGCCTACAAGTGCACGCTCTGCTCGGATCGCGTTGCGGTCGGGCAGGAGCCCGCATGTGTGAAGACGTGCCCGACGGGGGCGATCATGTTCGGCACCAAGGAGACCATGCAGCGTCAAGCGGCCGAACGCATCGTCGATCTGAAGGAACGCGGCTTCGAGAACGCGGGCCTGTACGATCCGGCGGGGGTGGGTGGGACGCACGTGATGTACGTGCTGCATCATGCGGACCGTCCCTCTCTCTATCACGGCCTGCCCGACGATCCGCACATCAGCCCCCTCGTGTCCCTTTGGAAGGGTGTGACCAAGCCGCTTGCGCTGGGCGCTATGGCATTGGCCGCGCTCGCGGGCTTTTTGCTCTGCGCAAGCGCTCACGCCGGCCGTCGGTCAACTGCTCGAAACGCTTTGCACGACGAGCGACGTTCAGCTCGAGACGGCTGCCGACGCGGTTCTCTCCTTACGTCTCGCCGAGATCAACCCCGCCACCGCGCCGTTTTTGATGGCTGCGCTTCAAGTCGTATGGACGGACATTTCCACCCGGCTTGATATTCGCGACGTGCCGTATTTGGACACGCCCGGCTTGTGTCCGGTCTGCGGATCGATGCCTGTGGCGAGCATCGTGCGTATCGGCGGACCGTATCAGGGATACCGTTAC
>JAXDQB010000565.1:0-3317 GCA_034668065.1 Paraburkholderia sp. | reverse complement strand
CTTGGGCAGCGACCACGGCTTGCCCGGCGATTCCTGCCAAGCCGTCCACAGCTGCAACAGCACGGTGAGGACAACCGGGTCAAGCTCTTCGTCGCTCGTGCGGGCTTGTTCGTCGGGGTCCAAGGCCTGCTCCTTCTAGGAAATCTCAATTGCAACGTCGAGCGCCAAGCGTACGGCAGCCGCAAACACTCGCTTAACTATAGCTGAGCCGAATGAAATTGCTCTAGCAGTTCGACGCAACCCCGGTTGCAGGAGCGTCGTTACCTCGATCGTTTCAAGATTCGGATTCTTCATGTCCCGGCGCTCCCCTGCCCGCACGAAACCGGGGCAGCAATCATCAATGTCCACCTCGACTGCACCGTTACGGAGAACAGTTCGTCGGCGGGCGCCGGACGCGCATAACTGTACTCTTTTTCCACAGACCGATGTGTGCGCTCCGCGCATGCGTCATTGCTCTTAACCTTTGCTTCACGTAATGGGCAATGCCGCGCCGGCCGATCTCCGGCCCGCCCGCATCGCAACAGGTCATCGGAGCAGAAGTAGTCATGAGCAAGTCCAAACCGTCAGGTCGCATCGAGCCCTATCATCACCCCGCTGCCGGTTGGGGCGCACTGAAGTACGTTGCAGTCAACCTCATCAAAGAAAAGGTAGCCGGCGGCAATTACCTCACGCTCTTCAAGCAGAACCAGCCGGACGGTTTCGATTGCCCCGGCTGTGCGTGGCCCGATCGCAAGCACTCCTCAACATTCGAATTCTGCGAGAACGGAGTCAAGGCGGTCGCCGCCGAGGCTACGACCAAGCGCGTAACGCCGGCTTTCTTCGAAGAGCATACGGTCAAAGCACTGATGCAAGAGACCGACTATGATCTCGAACAGCACGGCCGTCTGACCGATCCGATGGTCTACGACGCCGTCTCCGACAAGTACAAACCGATCTCATGGGGCGACGCGTTCGCGCTCATGGCAAAACATCTTAAGAAGCTCGGTTCGCCGCACGAAGCCGCCTTTTACACGTCTGGGCGCGCAAGCAACGAAGCGGCATTCCTCTACCAGCTCTTCGTGCGCATGTACGGCACGAACAACTTCCCCGATTGCTCGAACATGTGCCACGAGGCCACGAGCCGCGGCCTGCCGGCGACGGTCGGCATCGGCAAGGGCACCGTGACGCTCGACGATTTCGAGCTTGCCGACACGTTCCTCATCTTTGGGCAGAACCCCGCCACGAATCATCCGCGCATGCTCGGCGAGCTGCGCGAATGCGCACGGCGCGGCGCGACCATCGTCTCGATCAATCCGCTGCGCGAACGCGGGCTCGAGCGGTTCTCGAGCCCACAACATCCCGTCGAGATGCTGACGTTCTCTAGCACGAAGATCGCCTCGACTTTCGTTCGTCCGAAGCTCGGCGGCGACTTCGCGCTGATCAAAGGCGTCGCCAAGCACGTGCTCGAACTCGACGACGAGGCTGTCAAGAACGGCACCTCGCGCATCCTCGACGTGGAGTTCATTAACGCCCACACACACGGCTTCCACTCATTTGCCGAAGACCTGCGCGCGCAAAGCTGGCTCGCCCTCGAAGCGG
Source organism: Paraburkholderia sp. (assembly GCA_034668065.1). GTDB lineage: Bacteria > Pseudomonadota > Gammaproteobacteria > Burkholderiales > Burkholderiaceae > Trinickia. The sequence continues at coordinate 1,739 of JAXDQB010000565.1, read as the reverse complement.
AGTCTGGCGTTGCGCGCGATGAAATCGAAGGGCTCGCGCGCATCTATGTCAACGGCAAACGCGTCATCGCCACGTGGGGCATGGGCATCACGCAGCACAAGAACTCGGTGGCGACCGTGCAGATGCTCTCGAATCTGATGATGATGCGCGGCAATATCGGCCGCGAAGGCGCGGGGCTTTGCCCCGTGCGCGGGCACTCGAACGTGCAGGGCAATCGCACGGTGGGAATCGAGGAGAAGCCGACTCCGGCGTTTCTCGATCGGTTGGGCCAAACGTTCGATTTCGAGCCGCCGCGCGAACATGGCCATGACGTCGTCGAGACGATCGAAGCGATGCTTGAGGGACACGTAAAAGTCTTTATCGGGCTCGGCGGCAATTTCGCCATGGCGACGCCGGACACCCCGCGCACTTTCGATGCCCTGCGCTCGTGCGAGCTGACCGTTCATGTGACCACGAAGCTCAATCGCAGCCATCTCGTGCACGGCAAGCAAGCGCTCATCCTGCCAACCCTCGGCCGCACCGAAATCGACGTGCAGGGTGGCGTCTCGCAAGGCGTAACCGTCGAGGATTCGATGAGCATGGTCCACGTCTCGTACGGGATGAACATTCCCGCCTCGAAAAACCTCATGTCCGAAGTCGCCATCGTCGCGAACCTCGCACACGCCACGCTAGGCAGCGGCAAAGTCGACTGGCTGGGCCTCGCGAACGATTACTCGCGCGTTCGCGACGCGATCGAGCAATCAATCGAGGGTTTCGACAATTACAACGAGCGTATCGCTCAGCCCGGTGGTTTTCATTTACGCGTCGCCTCTCGCGAACGCGACTGGAAGACGAGAACAGGCAAGGCGAACTTCGTCGTGCACGCCATTGAGCACGACACCCCGATCGCTCGAGCCAAGAGACTGCACGGAGAGCGCGTGATGGTGCTCATGACCACACGCTCACACGATCAGTACAACACGACGATTTATGCGCTCGACGATCGCTATCGCGGCGTGTTCGGTCATCGCCGCGTCGTCTTCATCAATCGAGCCGACCTCGACATGCTAGGCCTCAAATCGGGCGAATGGGTCGACATGACGACAGTGTGGGACGATGGCATCGAACGTCGCGCCGACTCGTTCCTCCTCGTTGAATACGACATCCCGCGCGGCTGCATCGCTTCCTACTACCCGGAGACGAACCCGCTCGTTCCGCTATCAAGCGTTGCCGACGTATGCAATACGCCGACCTCGAAGTCAGTGCCCGTGCTGCTCCATCGCTGCGCGCCGCGCGCTGTCGCCGCGTGAACCGTTGGTACCGCCCTTGGTGCGTTCATGCCCGATCCATCGCGGATGACGCGCCGCGCGCTTTACACGATTGACGGTTCGCCGTAGAAAACGCCACAATCCGTCGTCGGTCGAATACGAAACTCGACTGACACCGGGCACTAGGGGTCGCATCATAAGTTTCACCGCAAGCGCCCCTTGTGCACGGCCTCGCCCGACACAACCGGAGAAATGCCGTGACCGCCCGCCCTGCGTCCGACGATCTGTCGAATTTCTGGATGCCGTTCACCGCCAACCGTCAGTTCAAGGCCGCGCCGCGTCTGCTTGTCTCCGCGCGCGGCATGTATTACCGAGCGAGCGACGGGCACGAAGTGCTCGACGGCTGCGCGGGGCTGTGGTGCGTGAACGCCGGCCACTGTCGCGACGAAATCGTTGCCGCCGTGCAGGCGGAGGCCGCCTCACTTGATTTCG
>JAXDQB010000564.1:0-3635 GCA_034668065.1 Paraburkholderia sp. | reverse complement strand
GTCTTTCGCGTTTGCCGAACGGATGGCTTTGTTGATCATATGATCGTACTTCTCCTTCGCGCGAGCGAATCGAAGCACCCAGTCCAGCTTGATTGTGGTGGTATTGGGGGTATGGCTTGCCCTCCTGATTGATTCCCGCGGCTTCATCGTCTTCCGCTGGAGAGAAGTTGAGTTCCCCGGCAAACCACCGCTGCATCAGTGCGGCAGAGACGGGCAAGTGCATCTTGCGCATCGCAGCCGGAATTTCCTGAATGTCGAACGGCGGCACCGTTTCACCCTGTCTGGCGGGCTTCGGCGGCTTGGCCGGCTTTGGCGGATCAGGCGTCTCCAGCCAGGTCTTGAAGCGCGAGTGCAACTCCATCACCTTCAGCAAGCCATCCCCCACCTGTGGCTGTGGCTTTGGCTTTTTCGGTCTAGCCACCGGCGGTGGCGTGGGTTCTTCACGCGCGGGTGGTGGACTATCCAGGGACAACGAGACATTACGGGCGATGCAGGCACCGTCTTCTTCGCTCCAGCGCCATAGCAGCTTGTTGATTTTGAAATACGATAGATCCATAAATCCGTGCCTTTGTACGCCAATAACCGATGGTTTGATGGATGCGAGAGCCTCGCATTGTGGAAAACCACGAAACAGGCATCCACTATGAGCTTCCATCTTTCCATGTCCGGCTACACAGGATTTTTATCGGACGGACGGACGATCTCGTATGTCGTTTGAATACGCCCGCATCTCGAGGGACCGGGACGACCAGCATTGGGATCTACAACGTAACGAGCTAACGGGCGCCAATGCCGAGCTCACCGGACTGACGGCGTTGATCTGACGAGTGGGCGATACGGCCGTGTCTGCCGACTTGACCGGGGCTCTTAAGCGAACAAAGCGACATAAAAAATGATCGCCCCGATCAGCGCGCCAACGAAACAAAATCCCTCGCTTTCTTCGTCCGTGCCCGAGCGCAGCCAAGCACCCACCGCGCCAAAAAGCCCGGCAATCCCGAGCGCCACGAAAACCATCGCCACGTAGAACAACGCGCTGCGGCTGATCTCCAGCAAATCGATGCGGCGCACAACGTAATACACGCCGAGCGCCATTACTGAGAGCCCCACAAGCGGCAGCATGACGTGGCTGCCTTCACGACATAAGTGGTGCGGGCGATGCGCCCTACACGTCAAATTATCGGTCTTCATCATTCGCCTCCGTCGTTGCGCGACCGGGGGGCGGGCGTTCGAATCATGAACCGGTCATTCTCACATCATTAGATCGTCTTCGCGGCCAAAGAATCCCGGGCGCCCGAAGCAAGGACGCATGCGCTCCCCGGAACCGGCACCTCTCCGGCGACGGCTCCACCGGCAAGCAATGGGCGCCATAGGTACAATGCAATGCCTCGCGAGTTGCGCCACCTTGCCTTCCCCCAGCCCCATCCGTTCTCATCTATGCGCCGCTTCTTCGTTCGCGTCATCGTCATAGGCGTTCTGCTGCATGTCTATGTCGGGTTCAGACTCATTCCAGAGTGGCCGGTCAACCCGCCCGCCAAGCTCGTTGCCGCGCTGTGGCTAGTGCTGTCGTGCTTTCTGATTCCTCTTGGCATGCTTGCACGCCGGCTCGAGCGCCAACCGCTTGCCGACAGGCTCGCGTGGATCGGTCTTCTCCCGATGGGCTTTTTCTCGTCACTGCTCGTTCTTACACTCGTGCGCGACGTAACGATCGCATCGCTGTTCACCGTCGACACCCTATTGCGACAAACAATTTCGCTTGACGCCTGGCGCGTCGATACGGCAATCACGGTCCCTGTGCTTGCTGTGCTGTCCACCGCGATCGGCTTTATCAATGCCCGCCGGCGCGCGAAAGTTGTAACGGTCGAAGTACCTGTTGCCGATCTACCTCCCGCCCTCGACGGCCTCACCATCGTTCAGATCAGCGACATCCATGTGGGACCAACCATCAAGCAACCCTACGTCGACGCTATCGTGGACGCGGTGAATCGGCTTGACCCTGATTTGATCGCAATAACGGGTGACGTCGTCGACGGCAGCGTTGCCCACCTCACCGAACATACACAGCCGCTTTCGCGCCTTAACGCTCGATACGGGGTTTACCTTGTGACAGGCAATCACGAGTACTATTCGGGCGCCGACGAGTGGGTTACCGAATTTCAGCGCCTCGGCCTGAAAGTACTGTTGAATGAACACGTTGTGCTCAATCACAACGGCACGCCGTTCATTGTCGCCGGCGTTACGGATTACTCGACGAAACATTTGAACGGAATACACCGCAGCGATCCGGCTGCTGCACTCGAGCACGCGCCTGAGGAAGTCCGCGTTAGAGTGCTGCTGGCCCATCAGCCGCGCACAGCCTTCGCTGCAGCGGACGTCGGATATACGTTGCAACTGTCCGGCCATACGCACGGTGGCCAATTTTTCCCATGGAATCTGTTCGTTCGACTGCAGCAGCCATTCACCGCAGGCCTTGCTCGCATCAATGATCTTTGGATTTATACCAGCCGAGGAACAGGGTACTGGGGCCCGCCCAAACGACTTGGGGCACCCTCGGAAATCACCCGAATCCGGCTCACGGCCGCACGACTAGCATGAAAATACCCAAACGGCTTGCACCCCTACTTGAAGAAGGGCTGATCGACGAAGTTATCGGCCAGTTGATGAGCGGCAAGGAGGCAACAGTCTACGTGGTGCGCAGCGGCGACTCGACTCGTTGCGCAAAGGTCTACAAGGACGCGAAACAACGAGGTTTTCGGCAAGCCGCTTCGTATCGGGACGGCCGCAAGGTAAAGAACAGCCGGCAGGCCCGTGCGATGGAAAAAGGTACGCGTTACGGCCGACAGATGCAGGAGGAGTCATGGCAGAACGCCGAAGTCGATGCGCTGTTCAGGCTCGCCAATGCCGGCGTGCGCGTGCCGACGCCGTATATTTGTACCGATGGCGTCTTGCTGATGGAACTGGTGGTTGACGGAATGGGTGACGTTGCGCCCCGCCTCAACGACGTCGAGTTGACTGAAACGCGCGCCCTTGAGCTCCACGCGCTGCTGCTCAACCAGGTCGTCCGTATGCTTTGCGCAGGCGTGATTCACGGCGATCTCTCGGAATACAACATCCTGCTGGCAGCAGATGGGCCTGTGATCATCGATTTGCCTCAAGCCGTTGACGCGGCCGGCAACAACGAAGCTGCATCGATGCTTAATCGCGACGTCGACAACTTGGCCGCCTACTTCGGACGGTTCGCACCGCAAATTCTCACCACGAACTATGGCGCGGAAATCTGGACGCTTTTCGAAGCGGGCCGGCTGCATGTCGATGCCGAATTGACCGGCCTCATCGAAGCCGATACTCGACCTATCGATCTCGATGGCGTGCTCCAGGAACTTGAAGACACACGCCTTGACGAAGACGCGCGAGTACGGCGGCAGTTGGAACTGGGCGCAGGCTGGTAACCGCGCTCGATGCCCCAACTACGAGGGCTTAAGCTGGCCGGGTTGCGGCTTCAGCGTCGACCTGGATAGAAACAAAATTCTTCGCTGGACTCGCTTCGCGAAACCCATAACGATAATTGTTGCGGGTAACGCGTTGGGATCTTATTACTAACTTTCGGCGTCATCATTACGCCGGGGTACCGATGAAGT
>JAXDQB010000563.1:0-5097 GCA_034668065.1 Paraburkholderia sp. | reverse complement strand
ACGAAGGTAACGCGTTGTTGGCTGCGGTGAACCGACGAAGACAGAGTGGTCTAATTGGGTGCTCGCGTTGCAGGCGAGTTGCCTTAAAACCGCATCGACGCGAAATCGATGCGACTGAAATAAGGAGCACAGATGAATACACGACACATCCAAACCTTCCTGATGGCATCGGCCGCATTCTTCGCTATGAGCCTGCAGGTTCAGGTGCCGAGTGGTCCGACGGTGCAGAGCCTGGCGGCAGCGGTATCGCACACCGCGCGTATTGCGTCGGCGGGTGTTGGAGACGAGGCTGCCACGAAGTGAGCGTCAAGTCTTGTCCTGAACTACGCCGCGGCGGATCTGATCGAGCTCGATTGATTCGAATAGCGCCTTGAAGTTGCCTTCGCCGAAGCCCTGATTGCCCTTACGCTGAATGATCTCGAAGAAGATCGGCCCGATTTGGTTTTCCGTGAAGATTTGCAGCAGCAAATCGTCTTTGGCACCGTCGATCAGGATTTTGCGCTTCCGGAGTTCCGCAAGTGGCTCTCCATGCCCTGGCACGCGGCGATCGGCGAGTTCGTAGTACGTGTCCACCGTATCGAGCAATTGGATGCCCGCCGTCCGCAGCCCGTCGACCGTGCGATAAATGTCGCTCGTGCCGAGCGCAATGTGTTGAATCCCTTCGCCGTGGTAGGCGTCCAGATACTCCTGGATCTGGCCGGGGGTGTCCGAACCCTCTTCATTGATCGGGATGCGGATCTTGCCGCATGGCGAGGTCATCGCTTTCGACTTCACACCTGTGACTTTGCCTTCGATGTCGAAATAGCGGATTTCGCGAAAGTTGAAGAGCCGCTCGTAAAATGCAGACCATTCCCGCATGCGCCCCCGATGCACGTTGTGCGTAAGGTGGTCGATATAAGTGAGCCCGTGGCCGACGGGATCCGAGTGCGCGCCTTGAATGGGCTCGAAATCCACATCGTAGATTTCGATGTCGCCGACCGTGCCGGGTGCGGCGCCACGCTTGCCGCGCCAGCGGTCTACAAAGTAAATGAGTGAATCGCCGACGCCCTTGATCGCCGGAATGTTCAGTTCCATCGGCCCCGTTTTGTTGTCGAAGCCCCATGCGCCAAGCTCGAGTGCATGGCGATAGGCTTTGGCCGCGTCCCGCACACGAAACGCAATGGCGCAAATCGAAGGACCGTGCAGGCGCGCAAAGCGCTGTGCAAATGAATCGGGCTCGGCGTTGACGATAAAGTTGATGCCGCCTTGCCGATACAGCGTAACGTCCTTGTGGCGATGGCGCGCCACGGCCGTGAAGCCCATTCTTTCAAAGAGCTTTCCGAGCGCCTTCGGATCGGGTGCCGTGTATTCGATGAACTCGAAACCGTCAGTACCGACGGGGTTCTCCCAGGTTTGGACCTGCATGCGTCTCTCCTGTGTCTGCATGGGACCGATAAGGGAAAGTGTAGGGCGTCACAATCGACAAAAAATTGCGAAATAAATTGGCACTCCCTACGATGGCGCAATTCGCTGCCAATGGCAACATCGCTTGCACGTGGAAAATGCTCAATATCGAGTCGGACGTGGTCGACCGACGCATTCCCGCGATTCTCCAGGAGAATGAGCGCGCTTCGAACCAGGAGACTTCGCGGTCGAATGTTTCAAGGAAACGACGGCGCTCTCGGCCCTCTGAGCGCTGTCCGGTTTCGGCACCGGACGCAAAAAAGCGGCGGTAGCCGCCGCTTCATTCCTCTGCATTCTTTCGTAATTCCTGTTCCGAAGCCCCGTGGGGCCTCATGCGCCTTATGCGGCCATCCCCGACGGAATCATCGCTTCGATGATCTGCGCGGTGGTTTGTGTCTGGTGCTTGATTGCGTAGTCGAACACCGCGGCTTGCTCCTGAAGCATCTCGGCGATGATGCTGACCTGGTCCGCGGGCGGCAGCGTCAGGTAAGCGTCCGCGCTGCCTTGCGCGTATTCGATCCGCATGCCGGCCTTCTTGGCGATATGCATCATCGTCGCGTTGCGCGACAGGCAGTAGATATAGAGCGTCGTCACATGAGTATTGCGACAGCGCATGGCGGCCCGCTCGAACAATTTCGAGCCGATTCCCTTGCCCCGCGCATTTTCGAGCACGGAAACGCCCAACTCTGCCATGCGCTTGTCACCCTTGGCTGGCAGGTACGCCAGGTGGCCGGCTCCCGCGAGGGCGAGCTGCTCATCGAACACCCCGAAGATCGAATCGCGCGCGAAATCGATTGTGCGCACATAGTTCTCAATCACGTGGTCCGGCACCATCTGGCCGAAACGCAGCAGCCGGTCGTCAGCGTTGAGCGAGAGGAAGTGGGCGAGCAGGCGTTCCCGATCGTTGGCCATCAGTTCGCGCACGAGCACCAGCTCGCGGCCGTTCGCGCGCGAGCGCCGATCATTCGTGGTGATCGGGGTTGCGCCCTGGGTGCGGTGCTGGTTCATTGCGGATTCTCCTATTTGAGCTGCATCTGGTGCAGTGCGATGCGATTTTACCTCAAACGCATGCTAGACATAGGGAAAACCCGTATATACCTGCCTGAGGAGCCGTATTCGGCTAAACGGCGTTCACCTAACTGATTGATTGTTAGGCAAAATAATGCTCTGTTGTATTTGTGCAAGCGGCGCGGCGAAGGCGGCTCCCGGCCCACTGGGATGCTGCGCTGCAACGTTTTCATGCACCTAGGCCGACGAGAGCTAGCTTGCAAGCCCTTGTTCGAGCACGTCTACCACCTGAGCCGCGAAATCCTGATAGCGCAAACGCCCGCCCGGCTTGAGCCAGGTGAAGGTCCAATTGATCATGCCGAAGACCATCATCGTCACGGGCGTCTGGTTTTCCTTGGTTACGCGTTCCGGATAGGCGCGCGCAAGCTGGCGAGCAAAAGCGGCGACGATGTCGCGCTGGCGATCGAGAACGATTTCACGCTGCGTCTCGACTAAATATTTGACGTCGTTGAGTAGTGCGACGTGCCGGCTGTGCGACGTTTCGTACTCTGTCAGGAAGGCGCGTACGAGCTCTGCGAACGTTTCGCGCTCAGACATGCCGCGCCGTTGGCTCGATCCTTCCACCTCCGCGATGATCAGCATGAGCCTCTTGGTATAACGGTCGAGCAAGTCGAAGAGGATGGCTTCCTTGCTCTCGTAATAGTGGTAAAGGCGCGCCTTCGAGGTTCCGCTGGCCGCAGCGAGGTCCGCCATCGAAGTACTTGGGTAGCTCGTTTGTGCGAACTTGGCGGCTGCGAGATCGAGAATTTGCTCGCGCTGGGTTTCGTGGTCGGGTGCTCGGGTGCGGGCCATGGCGTTATGGTTGTGCGTGGGCGGCTGGTTGGCTGAGCGGTGCGCGACGGGTTGGCAAAAGCGTGCCCGCCTACACAAACGCCGCGCGCTACCGCCATGCTGCGGCGGTGTGGGGCGCTAGTTTAAGCGAAAGCGGGTGATGCGAAAAAGGCGATGGAGGCGCGCGGCTTCAGCGTTCGTCGTAGCTGACGACGACACGCTCGCTGACCGGATGGCACTGGCAGGTGAGCACGAACCCGTCGCGGATCTCCTGCTCTTCAAGCGTGTAGTTCTTATCCATCCGCACTTCGCCTTCGAGCACTTTGGCGCGGCAGGTGCAGCAGACGCCACCCTTGCAGGCATAAGGCAATGCGAGGCCCGCGTGGAGGCCGACATCAAGGAGGCTCGCACCTTCGTACGGCAGGCGCAGCTTGCGGCGCTTGCCGTCGAGGACGACCTCGAGATCTGCAGCGGGCGTAGTTTGCGTGATCGCGATGACGGGCGCTCCCGCCTGCGGCAGCGGCGTGCCGAACCGCTCGACGTGAATCTTAGTTTCGGCGACGCCGGCTGTCTTAAGTGCGGCCTGCGCCGCATCCATCATCGGCGCAGGGCCGCAAATAAACGCTTCATCGATAGACTGAGCCGGTACCAGCGTATCGAGGAATGCGGCGCACTTGGCCTGATCGAGAATGCCGTTGAACAGTTCGACCTCCTGAACGTTGTCCGACAGCACGTTGTAGAGGACGAAGCGGCTCATGTACCGGTTCTTCACGTCTTCGAGTTCCTCGGCGAACATGATTGAATCGACGTTGCGATTGCCGTAAATCAGCACGAAAGTGCTGCGCGGCTCGAGTTCGAGCGTCGTCTTGATGATGGCGAGCACCGGAGTGATGCCCGAGCCCCCGGCGAAGGCGACGTACTGGTTGCCGTGCTCGGCGTTCAGGTGCGTGAAAAAGCGGCCATCGGGCGTCATGACGTCGATCGTGTGGCCGAGTTTGAGCGTGTCGAATGCGAAGTTCGAGAAGCGGCCGCCGCTCACGCGCTTGATGCCGATGCGCAGTTCGCCCCCGCGCTCGTAATCGGCCACGCCTACACAGATAGAATAAGAGCGGCGCATTTCAACCCCGTCGACATGCGCCTTCAACGTCACGAACTGGCCTTGCGTGAAGCGATATTGCTCGCGCAGCGGGGCCGGCACCTCGAACGAAACGGTGACCGCCTCGGCGGTTTCGGGGCGCACTTCGCGGATGCGCAGCGGATGAAATCGCGGAGTGGCGCCAGGACGCGCTGGGCCGCCCCGAGCGTCCTGCTCCCCCTCGGGGGGCAGCGAGCGAAGCGAGCGTAAGGGCTGTTCCATTTTCAATAGGGTTTGAAGTAGTCAAACGGTTCGCGGCAGTCGAGACAGCGATAAAGCGCCTTGCAAGCCGTTGAACCGAATTGCGCGAGACGTTCCGTGTGGGCAGAACCGCATTGTGGGCAAGCTGGCGATGGGCTTGGCACGCTTCGTTGTGCGCTCTCGCGCGCAACGAAGCGCACCGTTTGCCCTATGGCGGGGGCGCCTGACGGCAATGCCGCGCCGCCTGCCATGCACGGCACGGACGGCGGGGCGATTCCATAGGCGAGAAGCTTCGCGCGCGCGGCGTCGCTGATCCAGTCGGTCGTCCAGGCGGGCGCCAATACCGTCTGGATGCGATACGGGGCCAGCGCCGCGCCGTCGAGCGCTCGCCCGATGTCTTCGGCGATCTGCGCCATCGCCGGGCAGCCCGAGTAGGTGGGCGTGATGACGACTTCGAGCGTGCCGTCCGAAGCATGCCT
>JAXDQB010000562.1:0-7140 GCA_034668065.1 Paraburkholderia sp. | reverse complement strand
TGCGCCGCTTCGACGGGACGTTCGTGCATACCGCGCTTTCGCGCCATGCGAGCGGCCTTGTACTGACGACGCTTCCGCCTGACCTGTCGATGCTGCGCACGATTTCCTTCACATCGGCCGTCGCGCTGCTCAACCGGCTACGCGCGTTCTTCGATCATCAGATCGTCGATCTGGGAGGTTTCGCAAACGTCGAGTTTATCGCGCAGGTGGCCCGCGCGGCCGATGAAGTCTGGCTCGTCTGCGACCCGTCGATTGCGTCCGTCGTCTCGGCGGCCGATCTCTTGCGCGAGTTGGGCGCCGCACAGTTCGACACAAGCGGCGTGGGTCTCATCATCAACCGATTCGATCCGCAGCTTGGCCTCACCACCGGGCAGATCGCATCGAGGCTCGATCTCCCGCTCATTGCGACGCTGCCACCGCGCCCAGTGCCGCTCGGGCGCGCGACGAACCAGGGCAAGCTGATCGCCGAGACGGCGGAGCGTGACCCCTACGTGCGTGCGGTCGCCGCGCTGGCACAGCGGCTTTCGGCACACGCGCGGAAGGACAAAGACAAAGATAAAGACGAAGGCGAAGGCGAGGGCGAGGGCAGGAGCGGGAGCCGAGGCAGCAACGCGGCCCCCGTCGATCGCCAGGCAACTTCCGGTCTTGCACGCATCAAGCGTTTCATTCAACTCTCTCTTAAGCGGTCATAGACGATGGCCAACGACATTCAGTTTGCCGACAATGCCTCTTCGTTCGAGCACACGCAGCAATTCCACGACGTCAAGAATGCCGCGCACGAGCATTTGCTCACGCGCATCGAGGAGTTGGGCGCGGAATTCGGCCGATGGTCGCGCGGCGCCATCAATCAGTTTGTCGATCTGGAGATGGATAGCTTCGTGCGCCTGCGTCGCATCCCGATCAACGAGAGCGAGGTGCGGCTGATCGCCGAGGCGCTGACCAAGGAACTGGCAGGCTTCGGGCCGATCGAGGACCTGCTCAACGATCCGGCCGTCGAAGACATTCTCGTGAACGGCTACAGTGAAGTGTACGTGTCGCGCGAAGGCATGCTCACAAGGGCTTCGGTTCGCTTCACCGACAACGCGCATTTGCTGCGCATCGTGCGTCGCATTCTCGCGCCGATCGGCCGACCGATCGACGAGTCGAACCCGATGGTCGACGCGCGCCTGCCTGGGGGCGGACGTGTGAACGTCGTTATCGATCCGGTGTCGATCGATGGGCCGGTTCTCTCCATCCGAAAATTCCGCAAGGACCCGCTGCGGCCGTCTGATCTGCTCGCCAACGGCACGTACAACGCGGAAATCGGCGCGCTGCTCGAAGCGGCGGTGGCTGCGCGCTGCAACGTGCTTGTTTCGGGCAGTACGGGTTCGGGCAAGACCTCGCTGCTCAACGCGCTCGCGTTCCACATCCCCGAGGGCGAGCGCGTCGTGACGATCGAAGACACGGCAGAGCTGTCGCTCAACTGTCGGCACGTTGTACGACTGGAAAGCCGGTTGGGTGGGTTCGACGGCGCGGGGCTCGTGACGATTCGCGACTTGCTGCGCAACTCGCTGCGCATGCGGCCCGATCGGATCGTCGTCGGCGAGGTGCGAGGCGCCGAAGTGATGGAGATGCTGCAGGCGATGAATACGGGGCACGACGGCTCGATGGGCACGATCCACGCGAGTTCGCCGCGCGAATGCCTGTATCGGCTTGAAATGCTAGCCGGCTTCGCGGGCTTCCAGGGTACCGAATCGAGCCTGAGGCGGCAAATCGCCAACGCCGTCGATTTCATTGTGCAAATCGGGCGCTTGTCCAACGGGCGGCGGCGGATTCTGTCGGTTATGGAAGTCACGGGGCTTTCCGATACGATCATCGCGACGCAGGAGCTCTATCGCTATGAACCGCTTATGGGTGCGGACGGCGAAGAAGTCGATAACTGGGCCTCGCTCGGAATCCATCCGCATTCGCCGAAGCTTGCGCGCTTTAGGCTGGCGCTTGGCGGCAGTGCTTTCGACGGCGGCTTTGCACCGGGCGGGGGCTTGCTTGACTAGCGAGTTCGTATGGGTCGCAGCGCTCGCCCTGCTCTGCGCCGCGCTTGGCGTACTGCTTTGGCAGCGCGGCGCACGCACGCAGCGCCGGGCGAGCGCCGCACGCTTCATTGAAAGCCATATCGCGCCGGTGATGGCGCCTGGGCAGGATCGGACGATTTCCAGCGCGGACCGCGGGGCTTCGGCTTCCGTGGCGGCTCCCGTTTCGTCTTCAACGGCGAACATGCGCGCAGCGACGCCGGCCGGCGGAAATGGAACGAGCGGTGCGCGCGCCACGGCTTTTGCGCAAGGCAACGCGGGCACGGCCCCGGCCGGCACGCGGCCGACCGGCCGCGCAGCGGGCGTGGCCGTTGTGTTCGACAACGCGGCAACGCGTGCCGGGCTTGGCAATATTCGCATGACGGCGCTCGCCTTCGTGATCTCGACAGCGCTCATCTGCACCTGGCTGACGCTCGAGATGGGCGTGCTCGCGGGAACGGCATCCGGCGTTGCTTGCGTGTCGGCCGCATGCTTTGTCGTCGCCACGCGCACGCAGCGACGTAGGCTCGCTATCGTGCGGCAGTTGCCGATTTTTCTCGACGGCATCGTGCGCCTCGTGACCCTCGGAAACAGCGTGCCCGCGGCGTTTCAGGCGTCACTGCAGACGACCGAAGCCCCGTTGCGTGAATGTCTGGACCGCGTCTCGCGCGCCATGCGCGCGGGTGTCGAAATCGACAAGGCGCTTAGCCAGGTCGCAGCCGTGTACGGAATACGTGATTTTGCCCTGGTGGGGTCCGTTCTGCGCCTCTGCGTCAAGTACGGAGGGCGCGCCGACCTGATGCTTGAGCGCATGTCCGTTTTCATGCGCGATCTCGAGCAAGCCGAGCGCGAATTGGCTGCGATGTCGGCCGAAACACGCCTGTCGGCGTGGGTGCTCGCCGCGCTGCCGCTTGTCATCGGCGGTTTTCTGATCGCCTCCAGTCCGTCTTATTTTGGCGCGATGTGGAGCGATACCGAAGGCCGCAGGCTCGTATACCTCGCATTCGGCATGCAGGTGACGGGCGGCTTTCTTCTGTACCGTTTGACGCGCCTCGGGTCCTGACATGCAAGCTGACGAAATCGCGGCTCTCGCGCTGACCCTTGCCGCCCTCGGCTTGTTGATGTTGGCCGCCGTCGTTATTGCCCAACTGATGAGCGCGCGGCGCGGTGCGCGTGCGCTCGAGTTGGCGCTCGACCGGCGCGCCGCCGGTGCCGCGGCGAAGGCTGGGGCAAGTGTTGCGGCAAGTGTTGCGGCAAGTGTTGCGGCAAGTGTTGCCGCGGTGGGCAGGCCTCACGGGACTTTGTTCAATCGTTTCGCCCTGACCGGTGTGCGCTGGCTCGACACGCCGCTCGGCAGGCACGCGGTCGCCGCCGAGGACCGGCGCTTACTGGAGCAATGTGGGTTTGTCGATGCCAATGCCCGCGGTTTTTTCCTGATGTTGCGGCTTAGCTGCGCGGCGGTGCTGTCGCTGCTGGTCGGCTGGCTGTGGGGGGCGCATGTCACAGGAGCCAAGTGGCTTGTCTATACGGCTGCGGCGCTGACCGTGGGCTTCATGCTGCCCAAGGTGGCGCTGGCGCGGCGGGCGGCGGCCAGGCGGGGCAGCGTTGCGCAAGAAATGCCCTTGTTCATCGACCTCTTGCGCCTTTTACAAGGCGTTGGTCTTTCGCTCGATCAAAGCTTGCAGGTGACGATCAACGATTTCCGCGCGATGCTGCCGGTGCTGTCCGGCGAATTCGAGATCGCGCAGCGACAGTTCGTGGCGGGACGCACGCGCGAGCAATCGCTGCAGCGGCTGGCGACGAGCTTCGAAAACGAGGACTTGCGTGCTGTCGTGCGGCTGATGATTCAGGTCGACCGTCACGGGGGCGCCGTACAAGAGCCGCTCAAGCAGTTCGGCGACCGTCTGCGCGAAACCCGCCGAGCGATGCTGCGCGAACGGATCGGCCGACTGACGGTGAAGATGACGGGTGTCATGATTTTGACGCTGCTGCCCGCGCTGCTGATCGTGACGGCCGGGCCCGGGTTGATCACGATCACGCACACATTGTCTGCGCATGGCCGCTGACGACGGCGCGCATGCGTGCGGCGCAACGGGCAATTCCGCAACGCTGGACGAACCCTCCATTCGTATCTAACCGAAGCGAGTCTCAGATGAAGCGTGCCGGCTTATCTCACCTTTTCCTGCTTGCGGTTTGCGTGGCGGCCACGCTGGCCGGGAGCGCTTGCGCGTTCAATGAGTCCGGCTACGGCGTTGGTGCCCAGGCGCAGCGCGAGGCGCTGCAGAACGCGCAGCAGGAGCCCAAGCCCGATACGCCTGGCGTCTATCTCGCGTTGATCGACCGGATGCAGGCACAAGGGCTCTACTACGCGTCGCTCGCCCATATCGACGCCTACGAAAAGCAATACGGAGCGACGCCGGATTCGACGCTGCTGCGCGCCGATGCGTTGCGGGCGACGGGACAAGCGGACGCGAGTGCGGCCGCTTACCGCGCGTTGCTGATGACGCCGCTTGCCGCCCGGGGCTACCGCGGGCTCGGCCTGCTCGCGGGAGCGGCCGGCAATTTCACCGATGCGGGGCGTCAACTTGGTCACGCGGTCGAGTTGGCGCCGACCGATGCACCGACGCTGTCCGATCTCGGCTATGCGCGTCTTAGGGAAGGCGACGTGGCGGGGGCGCATGTGCCGCTCATGAAGGCGGCCGAACTCGACCCGAATAACGCGAAGATGCTGTCGAATGTCGCGCTCCTTTTGCTAACCGAAGGACACTCGAGCGAAGCGCGTGGGCTGATGGACGCGCAGCAGTTCCCGCCCGAGGTGCGCGCGGCGATCAAAGCAGATGGGGTGGAAGTGGCCGCCGCCGAGCGTGCGTGGAATTCGGCGCACTCCGCACAATGACGAATTCCGAGGAGCAGGTGATGAAACGACAGGCTTTCGATGCTTTGACAGGCGCGGGTGCTGCGGCACTGGTCGCCCTTGCCGTGCTCGCCGCGGCTGGCGCGTCGTCGAATGCCTCAGCGCAAACACTTGCGCTTGGCGAGCCTACGCAGGCCACAGGTGCCGTCGGCGACGCGACGCGCGCGTGGCTCGAACTGCAACGCGGCGGCCAGGCCGCGGCGCCGGCTTTGCCGACGCTTGGCGCGCAAGCAGGCCTCGCGTACCAGCGTTACCTCGATTCGTTCAAGACCAAGATTCCTGCCACGTACGGATCCGCAATAAGTGGCCAGCGCGCGGACTCCAGTGGCTCTTCCAACGGCGGCTCCGCTTCGGCCGCTTCCAACTGAGCGGCAAGCGTGCAGATCGAACGATTCCATTCGACATTGCGGCGCTGCGCGCGCAACTCGAGCGCTCAACGCGGTGCGACGAGCGTAGTGGTGGCGCTTTTTCTCGTGGTTGCCCTCGCAGCGCTCGGTGCAATCGATGTCGGAAACGATTTTTTCGCACGCCGGTCGCTGCAGCGGATCGCCGATCTTGGCGCATTGGCGGGGGTGCAAACGATAGACGGCGGATGCAGGCAGGCGGCCGAGACAGTGACGGAAAATGCCGCGGCCAACGGCTTTTCCGCAAACGCATCGGGGCAGACGCTGAACGTGGTATGCGGCCGATGGGACACGCGGAGCAACAGCGCACCCAGCTATTTCTCAAGCACGAACGGGGGGGCACCGTTGAACGCCGTCCAGGTTACGGCCACGCGCCAGGTGCCGTATTTCTTTCTCGGTCCGGCGCGGACCATCAGCGCGACGGCGACGGCGCAGGCGACGAATCTCGGCGCGTTCACCGTGGGCACCGCGCTTGCGCAGTTGCAAGGCGGTCTCGTCAACGGCGTGTTGAGTGCGCTTCTCGGGACGAATCTCGGCTTATCGCTCGTCTCCTACGAGTCGCTTGCGAATGCGCGCATCAGCGTGGGCGACTTGATGGTGGCGCTCGGCGTCGGCACGGTGAACGAGCTGCTGTCGGCTCAAGTCAGCGCCGCCGAGCTCGCGCAGCTCATGTTGACCGCCCTGTCGCGCACCTCGATCGTCGATGTGAACCTGCGAACCGATCTAGCGACGCTGCAGGCGATCGTCAACAGCGGCATGTCGAGCACCGTACAGATTCCGCTCGGCAACACGAACGGCACACCAGGCCTTTTGTCGCTCGGCGTCTCCGACGCGCAAAGCGCAATCGACGCGACAATCAGTCCGTTTGACGCACTCATCGTCGCGGCCGAGATTGCACAGAATGGGCATGCGCTGCGGGTCGCCGGCGGGCTGAACCTTGGGAGCCTCGTCACCACGACGTTATCGCTCCAGGTCCTTGAGCCACCGGTGCTCGCAATCGGCGAGGCGGGCATCGATCTGGCAACGGGGACCTGGCGCACGCAGGCGAGCACCGCGCAAATCCGGCTTTATCTGGATCTTTCGCTGACTGTGCCGCTTGTGGCAAGCGTGGATGTGCCCTTGTCGCTTGAAGCGGCGCAGGGGCAGGCGTGGCTCGAGTCGACGAACTGCACGTCGTCCTCTGCGACCAGCAGCTCGGTGATCGGCGGGCAGACCGGCATTGCAAATCTGTGCATTGCCAACCGGGCCGCAACACAGCAAGCCGTGTCGCAGCCGTTCAGTTGCCCGGCGGCGGCCGCGAACATTGTGACGGGGCCGTTAGGCATTCCGTTGGTGACGGCGAGGGTGTCCGTTCCGTTGGTCGGGAGTCCGATCAATCCGCCGCTGACATTCATAGGCACCACAGGTGGATACCAGAGCTTCGGCACAGCGGTCGGCCAAGCATTGGTGAACGCGTTATCCGCGAGCCTCACAATCGACGGGATTTCGCTTTCGGCGTTAACGTCGTTGCTTGCTCCGGTGCTGACATCGCTCGACGTTATTGATCCGCTATTGCAAATGCTTGGCGTGCAGGTCGGCGTCACCACTGTTCACGACCTGTCGCTGACCTGCGGCGTGTCAAAATTGGTCTATTGACATGACATTCAAGAGGGAACGATGAGAGCCGCCAATCACAAAATCGAGGACCGCAGCGCAGAGGGGGCACGCCTTATCTCGGTCGCGGCCTGGTCAGCGAAGCCGTGACCGCCGGACGGCACGCTGCGTAACACGCGGG